>JAGMCC010000120.1 GCA_023129355.1 Dehalococcoidia bacterium
CCAATCTCCAGCATGTCAACCTTCGCCCCGTGCCGTTCTTTAAGGATGTCGGTCGTTTGGTAACAGTCCTTGCCCCAAAGGTCGGCAGCGTCTTTGATCTCCACTTTGTCATCCTCAATCACCAAGTAGACAGGCTTGCTTGACATGCCGGATATGGTGATTCCGTCGTAACCTGCCTTTTTCATCTCGGCAGCAAAGCTACCCCCAGCCGAGGCCTGCCCCCAGATATTGGTCAAAGGGGATTTGAAGGCTGCCACAAGGCGAGAGGATGTGGGAAAGTTAGTCCCTGACAACGGGCCAGCCATTAGAAAGATTACGTTCTTATCGGACAATGGCTCAACATCTGGAGAAACGCGGTCTAAAAACAGTTTGGCCGCCAACCCACTGCCTCCGATGAATTTACGCAGCACATCCTCTTCTATTTTCGTGGTCTTGACGGCTCCGGTGCTTAAATTGACATCCAGGATCTTTCCTCTATGGGTTCCCATCTATACCTCCTTTTGCTAAGGAATGCCTGACAAGGTAATATGATGCGAAACTAGCCTTCGGATAGGAGCCACCTTAGGTGCAGGGGGAATATACCATCTCCCCAATGTGCTGTCAAGAGGCAATGGCGGGGGGGGATCGCGAATCACATTAACGCCGATGACAAGTATTCGCCGGACGTAGTCAAAATGCCTGGTTTTCACCTCCAGGGGCTTGAATTTTTTTATTTTGTGTTATAGCATGGAGCAGCTTAAGGAAAGTTGAACTGCCCAGCGATTAAATTCTCTATCGAAGGTGGCGTAATGCCTGGGCTAGAGTTCCAACGGAACATGACCACCCCTGCCGATATCGAGAACAAGTTCGCCAATATGGTTGAGGGCTCATATAAGCAGGGTGCCTACGATTCAACGCAGATGGGTTACTGGCGCCCTAATGACGACTGCCTTAACCACAGGACACCGATAAACAACCTCTACCTGGGAGGGGCAAGCAGCTACCCCGGCGGCCTGGTCACCTTCGGTGCGGGGTACGGCACGGCCAACATCCTGGCCGAGGACCTAGGCGTGGAGAAGTGGTGGACGGAGCCCGATCATATAACCGCCGCCCGCGCCAAGGGCATGCCACTATAGAGACGAATATACCACAAAGTGAGGAGGTTCATCATGGCAGTTCCAAAATATGACATTATCGTAGTGGGAGCAGGACCCGGAGGCTGTGCCTGTGCCGCCCTGCTGCAGAAGTGGGGCATGAAGACCCTGCTGCTGGAGAAGAACGACCGGGTGGGCGGTAAAGCGTTGAACATGCATAAAGACGGTTTTACCTATGAGCTATGGCCGGTACTGGCAACGCCGATGCTGGATACCAAGTTCCACGAGGTGGCAAACGAGTTGGGGGTGGAGATTAAAATGTCGGAGATAGTGCCCGCCCTCAAGGGTGGCGGCTTCCTGTACCGACCCCCTAAATCAAAAAAATACGAGAGCTTCAATCTTGTACCCCCCTTCATGATCCCCGAGATGTTGACCAAGGAGGAGACGGAGGAGGTCAATCGTCTTTTCAGCGATATGGCTGCCCTTACCCCCACGGAGATGGATGCCCTTGACGATGTCAACTTTCACGATTTCCTTTGCCGCTATAATGTACCCCGGTCCGTTTACACTTTCCTGGCGGTATTCATCAATATCCTCTTCCTGGCGCCTATCGACTTAGCTTCCGCTTCGGAGATGGCCAAGACAATGAACGACTTTACCACCAAGCTGGGCTCTGCCTATTTCATCGGCGGACAGGCTCAGCTATTTGAAACTTTCATGAAAGCGTTCAAACGCGACGGGGGTGAACTGCGCCTGCGCACCAGGGTGGAGCGGATCATTGTCGAAGACGGTCAGGTTCAGGGAGTATACACCGATAAAGGCGCCTTCAAGGCGCCGATCGTGGTAAGCAACGCCGGGATCCAGCCTACGGTACTTAAGCTGGTAGGGGAGGAGCACTTCGACAAGGGCTACGCCAACCACATCAGGGGATTGATCCCCTCCATGGGTCTTATGGGTAGCCGTTACTTTTTAGACAAGGTGGTATTTGAAGACAATACTTATGTCATCTACTCTGACGATTGCGTGTGGGACATGGAAGACTACATGAAAGCCAAGGCGGGTGAGATCCCCAAGGATATGATTATCATCGTCTTCAATCCCCAGGGTTTTGACCCCAATCTAGCCCCTGAGGGCAAACAGGTATTGCTGACTGCAACCGTATGCGTAGCCGACCCTAAAATGAAAAACACGAAGCAATGGGCAGATGCGCTGGATGAACATGTAACCAGGTTCAATCCAGAGATACGCAAACACATAATACGCCGCGAGGACTATACCACTGCCGACGTTAGCCGGGTAACCAGGGATAGTGTGGTCCCCGGTCAGGGCGGTGAGTGCATCGGTCTCGGTCAGATCGTGGGCCAGTGCGGCCAATATAAGCCATCGCCCAGTGCTCCAATACAGGGTCTGTTCTATGTTGGCGTTGACTCCGGTGGCTATGGAGTGGGCATACATCACGCAACAGAATCCGCCGTTAACGTAGCGCCAATCGTGCTGCGATACCACCAGACACATTAAGCGGTGTGCACCCGTTGCATCCTGCCTACATTATAATTAAATATTGGGAAATCTCGGCTAACCTAGCCCTTTTTATATACCCGGACGAGGAGGTAATAGAATGAGCGCTGACGAAAGGTACGACGTTGTTATTGTGGGCGGAGGGCCCAATGGTATGACGACGGCAGCATACCTGTCCAAGTGCGGGCTGAGCGTCTGTGTGCTGGAGGAAAGGTACGAGGCGGGTGGATCATGTGAGACCGCGGAACCCATTGCCGGGGTGCGCATCTATCCCCATGCCCTGCTGATGTACGCCGCGCCGGCCCCGGGCTTCGAGCAGCTGGAGCTACATAAATATGGCTTCCGCATGTCGTGGAGCCCGATAGACCTGCAGAATTCGATGGGCAAGATCGGACAGTGCACCAGCGAAGGGCTTGTGCCGGCTACTGAAATGGACATGATGGGCTTCGCCAAGATGTGCGGCCTGCTCGCCGATCCCCCGTTCATGAAGGACCTGCTGCGCGCCACCTTCTGGTGCCCGCCGCACCCCCCTGAAGTGGAGGTAACGGATGAGACCGTCCCCTACATGCAGGTCTATAAGCAGCACCAGCCGGACATATGGACACCGGAGCTGCGGGACATGACCATGTTCGATTTCATGGACGAGCATATGGAGACCGAGTCCCTCAAGACGATGCTGGCGCTTTCCGCCTGGGGGTCGGGGGCTGCCGCTCACTGGGAGGGGGTGGCCGTCCCCGCCTTCCTCGCCATCATACTCCTGCTGCTGGGCGGCAAGTTGAGCATCCCCCGCGGCGGCCTGCACGGCTATTTCCACGCCATCCTGCGCTGCGCCATCGACCACGGCGCGGTGGTCCGCACCTGCTGCCCGGTGGATGAGATCATCGTCCAGAATGGCCGGGCGGTGGGCGTGCGCCTCAGGGACAACGCCGCAGTGGCAGAAAAGACCATCTGGGCCGATAAGGCGGTGATCGCCGCCATGGAAGTCAAGCAGACCTTCCAGAAGCTCATCGGGCCGCAGCATCTGGACCGGGCCTTCCTGCAGAAGATAGATGATATCAGCATCAAGGGGGGCAGCCTCTTCGTTTCCACCTTCTTCACCCGCAAGCCCATACGGTGGAACGAGAAGTTCAAGGCGCAGGAAGAGGTGGCTATGGGTCCCAACAAGAGCCCCTTCGGCACCGTCTATCCCTCAGACTCGCGGGAGATCTACCTTGAGAATGTAGCGGATGCGGACAGTCATAAAGGCAATCCCACGGTACCGCCGGAGAGGCTGATGTGGTTACTGACGCCCTCCCAGGCCTTCGACCCCACCGATTGCCAGCACCACCACCCCAAGGGGTATGTGTCCGCGTCCTTCATGTTAAATCTCACCCCGCCGGAGCATCACGTGGATGGACCGGAGGCCATAGACAAGAAAAAGGGTGAGATAAACGCCTACGTACGCAAGGCCATCAGTATGGCGATGGATGGCCTGGATGATGACAACGTCATCCACCACTGGTCGTCAACCCCGCG
>JAGMCC010000121.1 GCA_023129355.1 Dehalococcoidia bacterium
CGCTCCGATAAGTGTGAAGGCGGATGATGATGTGGAAAAGGCGATAGTTATCATGCTCGATAAGGGATTCTATGAGGTTCCGGTAGTCGATAGAGTAGGGAGGGTAATCGGGGAGATAAATTACTTCGGCGTAATCACCAGCTCCATTGAGCATTGCAAGAGAGAATAGGGAATGGAACTTGAGATATATTTCAAGTTCATATTGAGCTTCGCTTTGATTCTGATCGCCGCCAGGCTTGGCGGCGAAATTGCGGAACGCTACCTCAAGCAGCCAGCAGTTCTCGGGGAACTGGTGGCTGGTATTGCTATCTCCCCCTTCGCTTTGGGTGGGCTTATCTTTGGGGATGATCCCATAATCCTGAACTTCGCTACTATCAGCGGTCAGTTCGTTGGGACCGGAGAGACCTTCTCTAACTTTCATGTCATGGAGATCATTTCTCAGATAGCCGTGATCGCTCTATTATTCGTGGCCGGCGTGGAGACCAATGTCAGGGATTTTGTAAGGCAAGGGAAAACCGGGACTCTGGTAGCGGTGGGTGGGGTGATTCTGCCCTTTGTCTTCGGCTATTTCATCACCATGCTCTTTTACCCCGATGGCCCTTCAACAGCGTGGCTATTCATGGGAGCGGTACTGGTGGCCACTAGCATCGGGATAACAGTGCGGATATTAATGGATATGGGGAGACTTAATACCCGGGCGGGGACAATCATACTGGTGGCTGCCGTTATCGATGACATCATTGGCATTATCGTTCTCTCTGTCATCGCTTCGATAGCGGACACTGGCTCAGTTGAAGCATTGCATATTGTTCGCATTACCATGATCGGCTTTGGTGTCTGGTTTGCCTTGCTTATAATTGGCGTCAAGTTCCATAAATATATATCGAAGATATTCCTGAGTCCGTTCAAAAGGTCGGGAACCATGCCTATCGTGGCCATTCTCATAGGCTTTCTCATTGCTTATCTGGTTACGCTGGTGGACTTACACCCCGTGGTGGGGGCATACGTGGCTGGGCTGATGTTCGCCGCCTGTGGGGAAAAAGAGGAGATAATAGAGAAAACGAGGCCAATCATGCTATTCCTGGCCCCCTTCTTCTTCTGCTACTTAGGGATGCAGGTCGATATGCCTCTTCTGGTCTCGGCAGCCTTGATCGCCTTTATCCTGATCGTATTAGCTACAGTGGGAAAGGTGGTCGGTTGCTATCTGCCGGCCAAGTTTGTGGGGAGGCTCTCTCACAGTGAGGCGATGATCGTGGGTGTGGGGATGGTGCCCCGTGGTGAAGTGGGATTGATCATTGCTGGTGTGGCCCTGTTGATCCCCGGAGCACTGGGAACCGGGGATATGGTAAGCCAGCTGTTTGGCGCCGCGGTGGCGGTGAGCCTGATCACCACGTTGGTCACTCCATCGATGCTGAAGCCTTTCTTCAGGAGGGCGTCGGCGAAAACCTGACCCCGCCTTGCCACAAGCGCTGTAAATGCAGTATGATAAAGGTAGCCCCTGTAGCTCAGAGGATAGAGCACCAGCCTCCGGAGCTGGGGGCGAGCGTTCGAGTCGCTCCAGGGGCGCTGAGCTTAAAGAGGGGTGCTATGGCAGCACAGGATTGTGAGTGGCAAGGCGCCCCCAGGGTGGAGGTATTAGATAGCCTGGCCAGGAGGGAGGTCAAGCAGTGTTGGTCGTAGGGCTTGCTATGATAGCCGTTAGCGTAATGCTGCTGCCCCTGTTAATGGTCCTAGCGGTAGTTGTAGCACTCTTCATATGTGGAGGGGGTACGGCAGCAGTAGCCTTGTGAGGACTGAATAGGCGGCTACTACATCTATATCAAAAAGGAGTCAGATACTATCTGGTTGTTCGCTCATCTGAATGAGGTCAGTATGACTTCGCTAGTGGCCTGGAACCTACCATGTCGCCTAGTGTTAGAGGATGAAACGGGGGATTCTGGATTGTTCAAATTGGCACGCTCATAATAGTTGTCGGCGCCTTTTTGCGTTCCAAATAGTACAGGCTATATCAGCATTAACGTTGTTGCTGTCACTGCTAGTGTTGCAGGCTTTCGAGTCATCTTTCTGTTGGCCATAAGGGATATTGAATGGGTGATGTTACCGAGATTCGCTGGCATGGTCGTGGGGGGCAGGGTGCGGTTACCGCCAGTGAAATTCTTGCCGAGGCTGCACTTGAAGAGGGTAAATATTTTCAGGCCTTCCCTGATTATGGCCCCGAGCGTATGGGGGCACCGATCAGGGCCTACACCAGGATAAGCTCCTCCCCAATCAGGCAGCACTGCCAGGTTACCGATCCGGATGCTGTGGTTGTGCTTGACCCCACATTAATCGGTGTTGTTGATTTTACTGAGGGGATCAAGGAGGGAGGGGTGCTCGTGGTCAACACCGTTGCTTCACCGGCGGAGCTTAAGACGCAGTTGGAGTTTGACCGTGGGAAGGTGTTTACCGTCGATGCCACCCGCATTGCCCTGGATACGATAGGGCGAAATATCCCCAATACACCCATGATCGGCGCTCTGCTCAAGGCTCTGGAGATGGTGAGCAAGGAAGGTGTCCGCGAGGAGATTAGGAAGCGCATGGAAGCAAGAGTAGGCAAAAAAATGGCCGAGGCCAATATTAAGGCCTTCGAGCAAGCCTATAATGAGGTAGCAGAGGCGTAGCAATGGAGCGTAATCCTGCTAAAACAATCTCCATTTCCAGCCTTTTAAAAGTCAAGGGCTGGAGAGAGATCCCAATCGGCGGGATAATCATCGATGCCGGAAACTCTGAGGAATATCAGACTGGGGGCTGGCGCTCTTTCCGTCCGATATGGGATGAGAGTAAGTGTAATAACTGCAAGGTCTGCTGGATTTACTGCCCTGATGGCTCGATCCGGATACGGGATGGGGTCGTCGCAGGCATCGATCTTAACCATTGCAAGGGGTGTGGTATCTGTGCAAAGGAATGCCCGCAGGGGGCGATTGAGATGGTTGAGGAGTCTAAGGCAGAGGAGAAGGTGAGGCAATGACATTGCAGAAGGTGAAGGGCACCCCTGTTGCTCTCGAGGGCGATCGGGCGGTGGCGGAGGCCATGCGGCAGATGAACCCCGATGTGGTGGCAGCTTACCCGATTACTCCCCAGACAGAGATCGTGATGCGCTTTAGCGATTTTGTGGCCAGCGGCGAGGTGGAAACCGAGTTTATCCCCGTAGAGAGCGAGCATGCATCGATGAGCGCGTGCATTGGTGCCTGTGCTGCCGGAGGGCGCGTCCAGACGGCAAGCGCGGGTGCGGGGATAGCCCTCATGTGGGAGGTGCTCTGGGTGGCTTCCGGGTCACGTCTACCCATCGTGATGCACGTGGTTAACCGATCTCTGTCGGCTCCACTGAATATCCACTGCGACCATTCTGATTCCATGGGCATGCGCGATGCAGGATGGATCCAGCTTTACGATGAAGATGTGCAGGAGGTATATGATAACGCGATTCAGGTGGTGCGCATAGCTGAGCACCCCGATGTTCTGCTCCCCGCGCTCCATGCGCTCGACGGCTTTATCCTGGGACACAGCGTAGAGAGACTGGAGCTGCTGCCCGATGGGGCAGTACAGGAGTTTATCGGCACCTACACATCGGCTTATCCCCTTCTAGATGTGGATCATCCTGTCACCTATGGCCCCATGGACCTCCAGGATTATTTCTTTGAGCACAAGCGCCAGCAGGCGGAGGCGATGGTGCACGCGCTCGATGTCGTAGCACAGGTTGGTGAGGAGTACGGCGAGCTTACCGGGCGTTACTATGGTCTGATCGAGGGATACCGCCTGGAGGATGCTGATTACGTTACCGTGGCGCTTGGCTCCACCGTGGGAACCATCAAAACCGCTGTCGACGGACTGCGAGACGAGGGGATCAAGGTAGGCCTGCTCAAGGTACGCTGCTTTAGGCCATTCCCTGCGGCAGCGGTGGCCCAGGCACTGGCTAATAAAAAGGCGATAGCGGTGCTCGACCGCTCCCTCTCTTTTGGCGCTCAGGTCAACCCGCTTTACCTCGAGGTTATTGCCGCCCTTTCCACTCAAGGCTTCGCTCCCA
>JAGMCC010000122.1 GCA_023129355.1 Dehalococcoidia bacterium
ATATGGGCTTCATACTCATCCCTGAAGTACCTGATGGTGCTGAGCACCGGGTTGGGAGCGGTTTGCCCCAGGGCGCAGAGGGAGGCATCCCGCACCACCTCGGATAGCTCCTCCAGAAGCTCGATGTCCCCTGTCCGGCCTTGGCCGTCACAAATCCTGTTCAGTATATTGAGCATCTGCCTTATCCCCTCACGGCAGGGGATGCACTTGCCGCAGGACTCCTCGGCGAGGAAATTTAGGAAATACCTGGCCACATCCACCATACAATTATCCTCGTCCATTACAATCATGCCGCCAGAGCCCATCATCGAGCCCACCTTTGTAAGCTCATCGAAATCCACCGGGATATCGAGAAGGCTTTCGGGAAGGCACCCCCCTGAGGGCCCCCCGGTCTGGACCGCCTTGAATTCCTTTCCATAGCGAATGCCGCCCCCGATGTCGTATATGATCTCGCGGAGCGTCATCCCCATAGGCACTTCCACCAGCCCGGTATTGTTCACCTTGCCCACCAGGGAGAAAATCTTGGTCCCCTTGCTACCCGCGGTGCCGATGCTGGTAAACCAATCAGCGCCCTTGCTAATTATCAGGGGTACGGTGGCCCAGGTCTCCACATTATTCAGGTTGCTCGGCCTTTCCCAGATGCCGCTCACCGCGGTGCGGGTGTACTTCGGCCGCGGCTCGCCTACCTTTCCCTCAATAGCGGTCATCAAGGCGCTGGATTCCCCTGAAACGAAGGCCCCGGCACCGCGGTGGATGGTAACATCGAAATTGAATCCGGAGCCGAGGATGTTTTTCCCCAGCAGCCCATACTCCCGCGACTGATTCAGTGCAATGAAAAGGTTCTCTATAGCGAGCGGGTACTCCTGGCGTACGTAGATATAACCCTCGTGAGAGCCAATGGCATAAGCGCCGATTATGAGGCCTTCCAGCACGCTATGTGGGTTGCCCTCAAGCAGGCTCCGGTCCATATAGGCGCCGGGGTCACCTTCATCGGCATTGACGATAACATACTTTGTTTCCCCCGGGGCGTTACGGGTGGTCTCCCACTTTTTGCCGGTGGGGAAACCGCCGCCCCCCCTGCCCCTAAGATTTGCCCGCTTAACCGTTTCCACTACCTCTTCAGGGCTCATCTCGAAGAGGGCATTTGCCAGGGTAGAATAGCCGCCCAGGGCGATATAATCATCGATGCTCTTAGGGTCGATGAGCCGGTTATTGCCAAAGACAATCCGGCTCTGGTGCTTATAAAATGGTATCTTGCCCTCATGTACTATCCTTTTCCTACCATCCTTATACAGCAGACGGTTAACCAACTCCTTCCCCAATATGGTCTTGGAGACGATCTCTGGGACATCGCTGGGTTTAACTCTGAAGTAGCAGATATCATCTGGGAAGATGATCACTATTGGGCTATTCTCACAGAAACCCAGGCAGCCCGTTGCCCGAGCACATACCTGCTCCGTGAGCCCCTGTCTCTCTATTTCGGCAACGAAGGCATGAAATACCTGATCACTGCCGTAGGCAAGCCCACAGGTGCCTGATGCGTTTATAGCGATGTAGCGCTTTTCGCCCCTTTGGGATAATACCTGTTGCCTTATGCCCGCTAAATCAGCAGGCGATCTCAGTGGTGCCATGATTCTATGTTAATCGCAGCTAGCGATGACCCTTTCGATTTCTTTCAAAGAGGGATTGCCATAGTATTCACCATCAACTACTATCACCGGCCCAAGGGCACAGCAGCCCAGGCAGTTTACCGTGCTCAGGGTAAATTTCATGTCCGTGCTGGTTTCCCCTGGCCCAATATGTAGCGCATCTGTCACCCTGTCCAGAAGGCGAGGGGCGCCGCGCACATGGCAGGCGGTACCCAGGCATACCGAGATGGAATGACGACCTTGGGGGGTCAGGCTGAAGGCCTTATAAAAGGTAGCTATATGGTAAATCTGGTTAATCGGTATCCCCAACCTCTGGCTCAGCCTTACCACCGCTGGCTTGGGAAGCCAGCGGTTCTCCCGCTGGATCTCAAGAAGCATCTGGATCAAGGCGCTTTTATCTGCCTGGTACTTCGCTATTATACGGTCGATCTTACTCAGCTTCTGAGCCATCTTTCCTTTCACTGAAGTGGCTTTTGGTATATACCGGCTGTTAAAGATTGCGAGGGGAGCGGGCCTTCCGTCTCCATAGGGAGGGGCTGGCCATTCTCCCTTCAGCCCTGGCGATTATCTCCCTGGTACTCTCGATGGCATCGGGGCTCACCGAGACCGAGGTAATCCCCCATTTTACCAGCTTCTTGGTGAGCTCAGGGTAGACCGAGGGCGCCTGTCCGCAGATAGAGGCGGTAATCCCTCTTCTGACTGCGGCTCTAATGGCTTTCTTCAGAGCCAGCATAACCGCCTCATTTCGCTCATCGAATACCCCTTCTAGCTTTGGGCTATCGCGATCGATCCCCAGGATGAGCTGAGTCAGGTCGTTGGAACCGATGGAGATGCCATCGATGCCCAAATCGATAAACTCATCAATAAGGAAAATATTGGAAGGCACCTCAACCATCATCCAGATCTTGAAGTCCTTTGAGGAGCGAAGCCCCTCGTCCTTCAATATACTCATCAAATGAGCCATCTCATCAACGGTCCTCACGAAGGGGATCATCACCCAGAGATTCTTATAATTTTCCCTCACCCGCTTGACCATCTCTATCTCCATCTTGAAGACATCGGCTTCCTGTACATAACGAGAGCACCCCCGGTAGCCCAGCATGGGATTCTCCTCGATATCCTCGTATTCCTCCCCGCCTTTGAGATTTCGATATTCATTGGTCTTAAAATCAGTGGTTCGATAGACCACCGGTCGGGGGTTAAAGGCCCTGGCGAAGGTGGTAACGCCTTCAGCTAGCCGCTCCACGAACTCCTCCCCCCGCCCCTGGCTGATCATATAGCGGGGGTGTTCCCCGATCTGGGCGATTATGAACTCGGCGCGAAGCAGCCCCACGCCATTGACATGACGGCTGGCGACCTTTTCCGCCAATTCCGGCTCGGCTAAATTAACGTAAACCTTTGTGTTAGTCCTGACGCGAGTCTTGGGTTCGAGCGTGGGGATTGCGCGCTTCTCCGTGACAAGCCGGCCCTCAAAGACCTTCCCTACGGAGCCATCGACGGTGATGATTTGCTCCTGTTTCAGTACCTTGGTAGCATTCCCTGTCCCCACCACGCAGGGGATGCCCAGTTCCCTGCTTACGATTGCGGCGTGGCATGTCCGGCCCCCGCGATCGGTCACGATGGCCGCTGCTCGCTTCATTGCGGGCACGAAGTCAGGGGTGGTCATCCCGGCGACCAGCACATCGCCCACCAATACCCTATCGATCTCGGATGGTTGTTGGATTAACCTTGTTGGTCCGGAGGCGAGGCCCGGGCTGGCCGGGGAGCCGGTAAGCAAGAGCGTCTCTACCGTTCCCGTCACATCCTTTTTTTCCGTGGTGTCCTTCATAGTGGTTACGGGGCGGGTTTGCACAATGAATAGGTCCTCCCCCTCTTTAGCCCATTCGATGTCTTGGGGAAAGGCGTAGTGGTCTTCGATCCTTTTGCCCCACTTGGCCAGGGCAGTGATATCATCGTCGGAAAACTTCTGTTTCTCTTGCACCGCTTCGAGGACAGCCACTCTGGTATTAGCTTTCTCCAGGCCTTTGCCTCGCTTAGAATTGCGCACCAGTTGCCATTCTTGACGGGCGAGCTTCTTATCGCTGATCTCCAGATCTTCTTTATCCACCACGTATAGGTCAGGGGTTACCTCGCCGGAGACAATAGATTCCCCTAAGCCGTAGACCGCTTCAATAACTATCTTGCTGCGATCGCTGGTAATCGGGTCAAGGGTAAACATGACACCCGAGGTCTCCGACTGCACCATCCGTTGCACCGGCACCGCAATGCCAACGGAGAAGTGGTTGAAGCCCTGATGGGCCCGGTAGAAGATGGCTCGCGGCTCGAAGAGGGATGCCCAGCATCCCTGCACTGCGGCTATCACATTATTTTTTCCTGTTACATTGAGGAAGGTGCGCTGCTGGCCGGC
>JAGMCC010000123.1 GCA_023129355.1 Dehalococcoidia bacterium
GAAAGTGGGCTGGGTACCCCTACTTATAATAGCGGCGACTATCCTTGGATAGATGCCGAATTTCGTCCACTAGAATCCCCCTATAATGGGCTGGATGGCTATCTTTATGATATCGGTGAGTATTCGCGGATAGAGGCCGATCAGCATGATCAGCGCCACCATGGCGATGGTGTAGACCTTTTCTAGCCTATCGGCATCGGGTACCTCAGCATACTGTTCCTTTGGCGGTCCGTAAAACACGCGCCGCAGCATCCACAGGATGTATCCCGCGCCGAGCACCACTCCCACAACGGCCAGAATGGTATAGACTTGAATGCCGGAAACCATGTCGCTACTAAAGCTGCCGAGGAAGACAAGGATCTCGGCGGCGAACCCGCTAGTGCTGGGGAGCCCCAGGGCGGCAAGCCCGGCAATGCTGAAAACCACCACGATGACGGGCATCCGCCGCGCCAGCCCGCCAAGCCTGGGAATGCTCCGTTCGTGGGCTTTCTCGTAGACCAGGCCCACCATGGCGAAGAGGAGGCCGGTGATGAGCCCGTGGCTGACCATCTGCAGGGTGGCACCGGTCATGCTCACCTGAGACAGGGCGAAAACGCCCAGGAGCACGAAGCCCATATGGCTGACGCTGCTATACGCGATCAGCCGCTTCAGATCGGTCTGCCTGAAGGTTAGCGCTGCCCCGTAGAGCACGCTGACCACCGCTAGAGCGATTATGAGCGGGGCGTAGTTTTGCGCGGTTTCGGGGAACATGCTCACAGAGACCCGGATCATACCGTAGCCCCCCATCTTGAGGAGTACCCCGGCCAGGATCACGCTCACCGCAGTGGGGGCATCGGTATGGGCGTCGGGGAGCCAGGTGTGAAAGGGGAAAACGGGCAGCTTAATCGCATAGGCAATAAAAATGAGGAAAAATATCGCAGACGCCATCATGGAGCTGAGGAGGGAATCAAGCCCCATCCCCGCCAGCGCCACCATATCGAAGGTGCCCGCCTGGAAATAGAGCAGCAGGATGCCGGCGAGCATTAGAGCGCTGCCTATAAGGGTATAGAGGACGAACTTCATTGCCGAATACTCTTTCCTACCCGAACCCCAGATGGAGATCAGCAGGTACATCGGGATAATCTCCACTTCCCAGAAAATGAAGAAGAGAATGAGGTCCAGGGAGCAGAACACCCCCAGGATGCCTGTCTCCAGCAATAGGAGCCAGGCGAAGTATTCTCTGGCCCTGAGGTCGATCTTCCAGGAGACGAACACGGCGACAATTCCTAAGAATGTGGTCAGCAGCAGCAGGGGCAGGCTCAGCCCATCGACGCCCATAAAATACTGGACATCGATTGCTGGGATCCACGACAACTGTTCAACAAACTGGGGCCCGTCAAGCGAGCGGTCGAACATGGAGAAGAGGGCTAGAGAGAGGAGGAAAGATACCGCGGTGAAAGCAGCGGCGGTAAGCTTTATGCGCCTGGGGTTAGCCCCGGGGAGCAGGGCGATAACGATCGCCCCGATAACGGGGAGGAAGACGATTGTCGATAGATAGGGAAACCCCAACCTTTCCTCCTAATTTCTAGCTAAATATAAATAGGAAAGCTACGATGGCCAGGATGCCAATAAATATAGCCAGCCCGTAGGCCTGTAGCTGTCCCGTTTCCAGCCTACGTATAACACTACCCCCTATAACCGTGACCGCGGCGATTCCGTTCACCGCACCATCGATGATATGGTCATCGACCCAGTGAAGAAACCCAAAGATACCGTTTATCATCAGCCGCATTACCAAAATGTTTTCATAAAGCTCATCAAACCAGTACTTGTGGGATAACAGGGTATGGATGGGGGCAAAGCGCCGCCGCAGCGATGCTGCTGAGAGCCACTTTGCGCCGTATATGGCATAGGCCAGAAATATACCCGCGCCAGCCAGCCCCAGCGAGGCCCAGGCCAAGGGGTGGGTGAGGGCGCTAAAGAAACCGTGTGAATGCCCTCCCAGGAATTCATTCACCCCCAGCCATCCCGCGACTACAGCGAGGATGGCCAGGACACCCATAGGGAGGAGCATCATCAGGGGCGATTCATGCAGGCCGTGGCCCTCCTCAACCTGCCCCCGATACTCACCAGCGAAGGTGAGGAAGATAACGCGGAACATGTAGAACGCGGTCATGAAGACGGTGATTATTGCCAGGTAGAATAATACCGGGGCGCTGTCCTGGGCATAGGCCAGAATTCCCTCTTTGCTCCAGAACCCGGCCAGGGGCCAGATGCCGGCAAGGCTGAGGGAGGCGATGAGGAACATGAAGTAGGTCCAGGGCATCGCCTTTCGCAGCCCCCCCATCCTTCGCATATCGAAGGTACCGGTAGCGTGGCTGACGCTCCCCGCCCCCAGGAAGAGGAGCGCCTTGAAGAAGGCGTGGGTAAACAGGTGAAAAATGCCCACTGCCACGCCCAGTGCCAGACCATGCTCTACAGGGATAATGCCGTTGGATACCGCCATCCCCACCACCCCCAGACCTAGCATCATGTAGCCAAGCTGACTGATGGTAGAGTAGGCCAGCACCCGCTTAATATCGTTCATCACCAGGCCCATAGTGGCGGCGAATATGGCGGTGAAGCCCCCGATAACCGCTACCGTGGTGATCGCCATAGAATCGCTGGCGAATATGGGAAAGAGGCGTGCCACCAGGTAAACACCGGCGGCGACCATGGTGGCAGCGTGGATCAGGGCGCTGACCGGTGTCGGACCCTCCATAGCATCGGGGAGCCAGGTGTGCAGGGGGAACTGTGCCGACTTGCCCACCGCCCCGGAGAAGACGCCGATAGCGGCCCAGGTGAGCACGGTCCCGCCCAGCGTCCCCACCAGAGCGAGGTGCTGAAGTTCCCCGATATCAAATGTCCCGGTATTGGCATAGAGTAAAAGGATCGCTACCAGAAAGCCGAAGTCGCCGAGGCGGGTCACCACAAAGGCCTTCATCGCCGCCCTGGCCGCCTCGGGCTTATGGAACCAGAAGCCGATGAGCAGGTAGGAGCAGAGCCCCACCCCTTCCCAGAAAAGGAAGAGGAAAAGCAGGTTATCTGCCAGTACCAGCCCCAGCATCGAGGCGGTGAACAGCGACATGAAAGCGAAGTAGCGGACATACCCACCATCCCCGTGCATATAGGCCCGGGAGTAGACCTGCACCATGAGGCTTACCACGGTGACCACAATGAGCATCACCGCTGCCAGTGCATCCACCGTCACCCCGATGGGTATCACGGTGTCGCCGATAGCCAGCCACTCGTAGTCGGGCATGGCTAGCACATGCCCCTCCGCAGCGCTTACTTTCATCAATGTCCAGATAGAGAGTACAAGGGAAGCGCCGATGGCGCCGATGGCGGTGTACCAGCTGAGCTGGGGCCGATGGCTAAAGAAGGGTCTCAATACAAATGATATAGCGAGAAAGGAGAACAAGGGCAACAGTATTATGGCGAAAATCACTCCAGTTGGCATAATGCTACCATTTCATTAGATCGAACTTTTCCACATCCACCGTCTTCCTGCTTCGATAAATAGCGATTATGAGCGCCAGGCCCACTGCCGCCTCAGCGGCAGCAACCACCATAATGAAGATGACAAAGACCTGCCCGGAAATAGTATGGCTATATCGGGAGAAGGCTACCATGGCGATATTGACCGCAGTGAGCATGATCTCGATGCTCATCAGGATGACTACCGCGTTTCGCTTCGCTAGAACGCCGTATAGACCGATAGCGAAAAGCACCGCTGAAAGGATTAGGAAATGCTCCAGACCAACAGCCATCTTTTATTTCTCCCGCACCAACACGATAGCTCCGATTACCGCTGCTAGGAGAAGTGCCGCTGCAATTTCAAAGGCAAGGACAAAGCCATCCTCACCGAAAATGCTCTGTGCAATTGCTGTTGTGGTGGGCTCGGTGGGAAGCTCAGCGGTGACGTGCCAATCGGTGCTCACCACAACAAAGACCATGGTAACCAGGAATAAAAGTCCTACTAATAAGGCGGGGAGCCGCAACCTCCCCGAGGGACTTCCCCGCAGGCTCTCTCTGGT
>JAGMCC010000124.1 GCA_023129355.1 Dehalococcoidia bacterium
GGGAAGCTCAGCGGTGACGTGCCAATCGGTGCTCACCACAACAAAGACCATGGTAACCAGGAATAAAAGTCCTACTAATAAGGCGGGGAGCCGTAACCTCCCCGAGGGACTTCCCCGCCGGCTCTCTCTGGTGAGCATGATAGCAAAAAGAATCAGCACCCCGATTGCTCCCACATAGATGAGCACCTGTGCTCCGGCGAGGAAATCAGCGCTCAGGGTGATATAGATCCCGGCTACGGTGAAGAAGCAGAGCACCAGGAAGAGGGCGGCGCGGAATATATCGTGCAGTAATACCACCGCCAGGGCTGCACCCACGCTCACCACCGCCAAAACCCAGAAGGCAATATCTAAACCCATCACTTCACCTCTTCCTCCTCTACCACCCGGTTGCGGTCTAAGAGAAGGGCCTGTTTGGGCAAGGCGGGCTCAATCTCGGGACGGGCATAGGCACTTGGCTGCTTTTCCTGGGATGGTTTCAGCCCCTCCTTATCCAGTGCCAGGTCTTCCCTGCGGTAACAGGCTGCCTCGTATATTCTGGATAAATAGAGCCGGTGGGCGGGACATGCCTCGATGCATAGGCCGCAGAATATGCATTCTCCTAGGTCGATGTCAAACCTCTCCACCCCTGTCGTACCCTCTGGAGTCGCCTGCGGCACTATCCTGATGACTCCATAGGGACATGCATCTTCACACTGCCGGCACCAGGCACAGAAACCGCAGTTAAGGCACCTGTTGGCTTCCTCTATAGCCGTCTCCTCTGAGAAGCCGAGGGATACCTCCTCGAATCCGCGGATCCTAGCCTTAACCGGTAAGTGGGGCATCTTTGCCCTATCTTTACTCTCGACGTCGCTGATATCCAGATCCTCGAAAGCTACCTCCTTTAGCGGCAGCACTGGCTCTAGCTCTTTGCATTTTTCGCCGCGGAGGTAACAGTCTACGGCGAGGGCGGCCCTGGTTCCAGCCCCGATAGCCTCAACCACTGTCTTTGGCCCGCTCACCGCATCACCGCAGGCGAAGATGCCGGGTATGTTGGTAGCCATGCTGAGGGGATCTACCTCGAATGTTCCCCTCTTTGTGATGTTTAACTCGTGATCCTCAGGAAGGCAGGAGAGGTCGATGGCCTGACCGATGGCGGGGATGAGCATGTCAATGTCGAGGATAAATTCCGATCCCTCGATGGGTACCGGGCGCCTTCTGCCGCTGGCATCAGGTTCGCCCAGCTCCATCCGAGTACACTCCAGGCCTGCTAGCTTCCCTCCATCTTCAAGGACCCTGACCGGCGCTGCCAGATAATGGATCTTGATCCCTTCAGCCTCGGCATCCACTATCTCCTCCTCATCGGCAGGCATCTCCTGCCTCGACCTGCGGTAAACAATAGTTATCTCCTTGGCGCCGAGGCGTAGGGCGGTTCGCGCAGCGTCGATGGCCACATTGCCGCCGCCGACTATGGCCACCCTGTTCCCTACCGTGACCTCTTTGCCCAGGAGTCCATCCCTGAGGAAGAAAACCCCATGATATACCCCCTCAACATCTTCGCCGGGAATGTCCAGTTTCATGCTGTCATGGGCACCCACAGCTATGATAATTGCTTTATAGCCTTGTCCTTTGAGCGACTCCAGGGTCAGGCCATCTTTGCCTACGGGACTGTTCAGTTTAAGCTCGACGCCTAGCTGCAGGATTCCATCGATCTCCTTTTGCAGCACTGCCTTGGGCAAGCGGTACTCCGGAATACCTACCGCCATCATCCCGCCGGCGACCGGGAGCGCTTCAAATACGGTCACCCCATAGCCCATCCTTACCAGGTCACGGGCGGCGGTTAACCCACCAGACCCCGAGCCAATAACCGCTACCAGTTCGTCTCTGGTTCGGGGGTACGGTGTTATCTCTCCCCTGCCTGCGCTCATTTCATAGTCGGTCACGAAACGCTTGAGGTCTCGGATGGCGATAGCTTTATCCATGGATTTCCGGTTGCATGCCGTTTCGCAGGGGTGGGTGCAGACCCGCCCGCAGACGACGGGGAAGGGATTGGTCTGCCTGATGAGTTCAACCGCTTCAACAAATCGACCCTGGGTGATTAGGGCGACATATCCCTGGGCATCCACGCTGGCAGGGCATGCCAGTACACAGGGGGCTCGCTTTAGCTCATCCAGCACAAATCGCTGTCCCCGCGCCCGTTTAGAGACGCTGAGCCGCTGCTCTGGATACTGTACTGTGATGGGGTGGCGGAAAAGATGCCTTAAGGTCAGCGCCATCCCCTTGGCAACACCCAGGCCGAAATGCCTGAAGCTGACCCTCTCGCCATACACCCTGAAGATGCTTGACCATAGGATAATGAGTATGGCGGCGATGGGGATATTGATGAACATAAGCCACCATGGGAACGTAGGCCAGACAATCACCTCAACTGCGGTGATAAAGATGTTTACCATTGCCAGGGGGAAGAGGAACTTCCAGGCAAACTCCATCAGTTGGTCCACCCTGAGCCGGGGCAAGGTGCTCCGTAGCCATATGAAAGCGAGGAACACAAGGAGCACCTTGATCATGAACCATAGCGCCGCCGGCAGCAGTGGCCCGTTGCCTCCACCGAGGAAGAGTGTGGTCAGGATGGCGGAAACCGCGAAGATATGAGCATATTCGCCCATCATGAAGAGAACATACTTCATTCCGGAGTATTCCGTGTGGAAGCCGGCCACGATCTCCGACTCTGCCTCCAGAAGGTCGAAGGGGCTACGGTTGACCTCCGCCGCCGCTGCCAGGAAGAAGATTATTAACCCTAGGGGCTGGAGCAAGAAGAAGGGCACGGTTTGCGCCTCCACGATGCTCACCATGGACATGGAGCCGGTGACCATGAGCACCCCGATAATGGAAAGCACCAGCGGGATCTCATAGCTTACCATCTGGGCCACACCGCGCATGGCACCCAAGAGGGAATACTTATTACTTGAGCCCCACCCCGCCATGAAAATGCCGACGACACCCAGCGAGGATATAGCAATTATGTAAAGTATGCCGATATTGAGATCGGCGATGAAGGCACCATGGCCCCAGGGGATGACGGCGAAAATCATTAACGCGGGGACTAATGCGATGATCGGAGCCAGCCAGTGAACCCAGCGGTCCCCCAGGGCGGGGATGATGTCCTCCTTTAGTAGTATCTTTATGCCATCGGCTACCGGCTGAAGGACGCCCTGTGGCCCCGCTCGATTGGGCCCCTGGCGGATCTGGAACCTCCCGGATACTCTCCGCTCGATAAAGATAAAGTACATAACCACCAGCAGGATAAATGTGGAGAGGATGGCGAAGGCGACGACTACGGGTATGAGATATGCTGCCCAACCGGGCAAGTAGTTAAGCAGCCAATCTTGGAACTGCTCGAGAACTCCCACTAGCGATCTACCTCGCCCATACAAATATCAATGCTGCCGAAGGTGATTATGGCGTCGGCTAGCTTCCATCCGACAATCATATCGCGGAGTACCGTGAGGTTTATCAGTGCTGGGGCGCGTACCTTGAAGCGATAGGGTTTCACCGAGCCATCGCTCACCAGGTAAAAGCCTAACTCGCCCTTGGGGCCCTCGATATGGCAGTATGCTTCCCCTTTCGGCGGCTTGAGCTGGAGCGGCACCTTAGTGCGTACCTCCCCTTGGGGAAGCTGCTCCATAGCCTGCTCGATTATGCACACGCTCTGCCTCATCTCCTCAATCTTTACCCGGTAGCGATCGTAGTTATCGCCGTTGGTGCCGGTGGGGATATCGAAATCAAACCGGTCATAAATGGAGTAGGGGTCGGCCTTGCGCAGGTCCCACTTAACCCCGCTGCCACGCAGCACCGGCCCGGCGACCGACGCATTGATGGCCTTATCTGCGGGTAGAATGCCTACCCCCTTAGCGCGTGCAAGTACAATCTCGTTCTCGGCAAGAAGCTGGTCGTATTCATCGATAAAGCCAGGCATCTCATCGATAAACCTCTTTAGTGCCGGGATAAATTCCCCAGGAATATCGTGGCTCACCCCACCGAAGCGCATATAGTTATAGGTCAGGCGCT
>JAGMCC010000125.1 GCA_023129355.1 Dehalococcoidia bacterium
CTCCACGGTCAAATTGAGCGACTTAACCGCCTTATATATGAGGTCCCCAGATAAGTAATGCAGCCTGTTAAGCCATGCTGTCCTTAGAGTAAATTAGCACTTTCTATATTCTGAAAGGGGTGTTTTAGATTCAACGCCATGTGCATACTTTTATCACCTGCTAGTAGCTTTGTCAATACCGGCGGCTCAACCTTAACCTGGAAGGGGATACTAGTAATCGGGCGGCAGCTCACTATCATGGGAATCCAAGTGTGACTTTTTAAATGAATGAATGATAGCAACTAGCCGCTGGCAGCAAGAGCAAGGAGTAACACGATAGCGCATTGTGCAGATATTTGTGCCGCGACCTCCCGTGTCGCAAAGCGTATTTTTTGGTATGACAGGCGGTCTAGAGAGGAGGAACCAATTGCGCCCCTTAAATCGGCTATAAAAAGGCAAAGAGGCGTGAAAAAAGAGGTCTTAAAGCGCTGGTGTCCGCTGAGCTGGGCAAGGCACTGATTCTCTTGCCTGCTGACATAGACCTCGGTTGGCAAGCCCTCTTGCCTCTGCCGTGGAGGCTCGCCTTGACAGGCACCCCTAAATATAGTAACCTTACAGACAGATGGTAAGCTTCCTGGATCCGGGTTACAGCTTAACCCATCAGCATGGACGCATGACCTCCGCACCTATGATTTCCTCCCTCTAGCCCTCCGAAGTGCCTGCAGCTTTCCTCTGCCAACCAGCCCCATAATATTCCCACATTGCTAGCCACAGCCTGCTAGCCACAGTCCAATGGTGGCTTTGTAGCGACCGCTCACGGGAAAGTAGCTCGTGAGCCCAATGCGAATGGCGTCCTCAAGGGTGTTGTGGGACGTCGGCAGATGCGGTGCTAGAGGAAAAAACATCTTGTTATCTGATGCTGATTGATGTTTGACCGATAGCAGGAATTGCAGGAATAAGGGCAAGCGGGACCGATCATGACGGTAGCGAGGTGAAGTTTCATGGTTAAAGCAACAACGAAGAGCTTTGAGATAGAGATAGATAAGGGTAATGTGTACCGCAGTCTGGGTTACGGGAATGGTCGTGGCCCCTCCCCATCCATGTCATCGCTGATAGATGAGGAGATCGAGGAGGCCTACGGTTTCATCAGGCCATCTTGCTCCTACCAACTCATGGATATAAAGCGGATTCGACGACCTCGGGTTACCCTGGAGAACGGCATAACGATATCCATAACCAGTGAAGTATTGAGCTGGGTGCTTTACCCCTGTAAGCAGGCAGTCATATTTGTGTCTAGCATTGGCCATGGCCTGGAGGAGAGGGTATCACAGCTAATGAAGGAAGGGGAGATACTGAAGCCCACCATCCTCGATGCTATAGGCTCGGAGGCAGCGGAGAAGACGGCCTGCCATTTTCAGGAAATGGTTCGAGAGCTTGCTACCTCGAATGGCGCTGAGATAACGCTGCGCTATAGCCCGGGCTATTGTGACTGGGATATCACCCAGCAGAGGGTTCTTTTTGACGTCATTGATTCGGCTCCAATGGAGGTGAGTCTCAACAAGGAATGCCTGATGATGCCACGCAAATCGCTCTCTGGAATCATTGGCCTGGGATGGGGCGAGAAGCGCCGCCTCCGGCTTTCGCCCTGCCAGTTCTGCACCAAGCAGGATTGTAAAAACAGGAGGTGATTTGGCCAGGAAGGGGCTAGAGGGCGGCAGCTATAAGCCGCTATCTGAGGATGCTATAGCCCAGATCCATGACACCTCAATGAGGGTGTTTGAGGATGTGGGCTTTCAGGTTAATTCGGACAAGGCTCTTACCTTTTTCCAGGATGCCGGGGCCGCGGTCGATGGCCGCATCGTGAGACTGCCTAGAGAGGCAGTCATGGAGCTTGTCGGCAGGGCGCCCTCGGAGGTTACCCTTCACGGTCGCCGCCCGGAGCACCACATAACCCTGGGTGGGACCCGGGTATACGCGGGCACCGGGGGTACTGCCCTTAATGTCATCGACACGGCATCGGGAGAAAGACGGCAGGCTACCCTCCACGACCTGAAGCGCATCACCAAGCTCGTCGATGGCTTGGAAAACATCCACTTCTTCCTGCTGCCCACCTATCCCAACGACGTCCCGGCAGAGAATATAGATATCAACCGCTTCTTTGCCGGCCTGGACAACACCGCCAAGCATGTCATGGGAGGGGTTTACACCCCGGAGGGCACAAAGCAGGTAATCCGAATGGCGGAGATCATCGCTGGCTCGGCGGACAAGCTGTGTCAGGAGCCCCTCATCTCTATGATTGTATGCGCCATCAGCCCGCTGAAAATAGATCGGATCTATGGGGATGTGATTGTGACCATTGCCCAGGCCGGCATCCCCATAGCGCTACCCGCCGAGCCCTTGTGTGGTGCTACCTCCCCGGTGACCCTGGCCGGCAATCTCGTGATCCAGAACGTAGATTCCCTCACCGAGGTTTGCCTCACCCAGCTGGTGAATCCCGGCACCCCGGTGCTCTACGGCTCAGTGGCCTCCAGCGCCGATTTCCGCGACCTGAAATACATCGCCGGTGCCATCGAGATGGGATTATTGAACGCTGCCGGCGCTCAACTGGCTCAGTTCTATCGCCTTCCCTTCTACGCCACCGCTGGCATGTCCGATGCCAAGACCATTGATGCCCAGTGCGGCTATGAGTCAGCGCTCTCCAGCCTGCTATGTGCCCTGAGCGGGGCTAACTTTATCCACGATGCCGCCGGCCTGCTCGACTTCGCACTCAGTGTGAGCTATGAAAAGTATGTAGTGGATAACGAGATAATCGGGATGGTGATGAGGGCAGTGGAGGGTATAAAGGTGGACGAGGATACGCTGGCCTTTGACCTCATTAAGGAAGTGGGGCCAGGGGGGAACTTCGTTTCCGCCAAGCATACCAGAAAATATATGCGCACCGAGCATTACCAGCCCACCCTTAGCGATAGGGATCATCTGGAGGAATGGCAGGCCAAAGGCAAACGGGACACATACGCCCGGGCCAGAGATAGGGTCGAGGAGATCCTCGCCGCTCCCGGTTACCGGCTTCCCGATGAAGTAAGGCAACGGATAATCAACGAGATACCAGGGATCATAGAATGAGGCATTATGATTGTAATCGGTGAGAGGATAAACGCCACCACTAAGCGGGTAGCAGAGGCAATTGTTAACAAGGACGCTACCTTCATCCGGGAGCTGGCCCGCCGTCAGGCAGATGCCGGGTCCGACTATTTGGATGTGAACGCCGGAACGGGTCGCGGCGTGGAGCAGGAGATCGTAGACATCAAGTGGGCTATAGACACGGTTCAGGAAGCGACCGATGTACCCTTGTGTTTAGACAGCTCCGACCCCCAGGTGCTACTGGCCGCAATGGCACATTATAATGGCACCGAAGCCATGATCAACTCAGTTAATGCAGATCCTAAAAAGCTGGAATCCCTCGGGCGTCTGGCAGCAGAGCGCCAGGCATCGCTTGTAGCTCTGGTCATGAGAGAAGGAGGTATACCCAACACTGTCAAGGAGCGGCTGGCTGCCAGTGAACTGATAATGACGCACCTGGCCCGGCTGGGTGTGAGGGAGGATCAGGTCTTTTTTGATCCCCTGCTGCTTCCCATTTCGGTGGACACCGACCAGGGACTGGTTACACTAAAGACTATCGAGCAGATTAAATCCCGTCATCCATCTGCCAGGACGGTTCTGGGGCTCAGTAACGTTTCCTTCGGGCTGCCTAACAGGGGTATAGTGAACCGGGCCTTCCTGCTAATGGCAGCCTCTGCGGGACTCGATGCCGCGATCCTGGACCCCCTTGACGCAAAGATGATGAGCTTCGTCAGGGTTGCCGACATGCTTACCGGAAAAGATGCCTCATGCAGAGAGTATATCCGGGCTTATAGGAAAGGGAAGCTAATAGAATAGCGCACGATATAATTTGAAAAATGAGTTCGGCTAATAGAAAAGGTTTAAAAAAATCTCCACATAAGGAAATCGATGCCGGGGCGCGTGCAAGGCCTCTAGATATTCATCCCGCCCTGGTAGT
>JAGMCC010000126.1 GCA_023129355.1 Dehalococcoidia bacterium
ACGGTATCCGGGATATTTACCGTGGTGGCTCCCGCCTCGATCACCGCCTCGATGATTTGATAGATAAACTGGGGGGTGGTGCGCGTTGCATCCATCGGGGAGAACTCCACATCCTTCACATGCCCCTTGGCACGCGCCACCATTTCGCGGGCTAATTCTAGAATCTCAGCCTGCCCCTTTTTCAGTTGATAGGTGAGGTGAATTTCCGAGCTGGAGAGGAAGACATGGACCCGAGGCCGCTTGGCCTTTTTTATCGCCTCCCAGGCGCGGTCAACGGCCTCCGCGTCGGCATGGGCCAGGGCGCAGATCGACGACCCTTTCACCTCCTCGGCGATAAGGCGCACCGCCTCGAAGTCGCCCGGTGACGCAATTGGGAAGCCGGCCTCGATGACATCAACGCCAAGCTTTTCCAGTTGCCGGGCAATCTCCAGCTTCTCATCGATATTGAGGGTGGCTCCCGGCGCCTGCTCCCCATCTCTTAAGGTCGTGTCGAAGATGATCACCCTCTCCACTTTTTCGCTCTTTTCGCTCTTCCCACTCATTTCTCGCTCACTTCACTTACTCAGTTTCTGGCTCCTCAGCAAGACGAATTAGCCTATCTGTCGCTTTTCTCACTCCATCGACACGACCCTTAACATCTTCTAATTCAAAGCTCAACCTATAAAAGTTTCTATGCAACGATTCAGCGTCTTTAAAATCTCTCAAGATAGACTTATCTTCTAGTTCTTTCGCCAAGTCATCAGCATATTTTCGGAGTTCTCCATGGCTGTTGAGCTCCGTCCCCTTCCTGGCAGCCACTGCCTTCAGTGCTTGAGCTATGCTACCCCACAGGAGTTCACTCGCTTTCTCAGTGTTACCAGCTTCGATTGCACCAAGAGCGTTCCTGAAATAGTGATCACTTTGAGCGATATGTTTCCTTATCAACCCTTTTTATCCTCGCCTTTGGCTTGGTTTTCGGGCACTTCGTAACTAGAAATATCGCCTGTCCTGGCATCTATTTTTATCTTGGCTATTTTGGTGCCCAGTGCTCCCACATCAATATCAACAAACCAAAAATCCTTTTCTTTTGTTGCCTTCATTGGCAGAGCAGTGGAACTATATTTTTTAACAAAGGCATGAGCGATATCCATAGCCTCTTCGGCAGTCTTCACTTTTTCAGCCCTGATGTATTTAGAGAGTTCAGCTATAAAACTCTTGCCGATTTCGATTATGTCATCAACTGTTTTGGAATTTCCAATCCTTTTACTTGTATCATCTCGTCTACTTTTCCACGTTTCTTTAAATGACAGGAGATCTGTACCCGTCATAAAAAGCTGTGCTACATTGTAGTATAGCGTGCATACATTGCTGGCTGCATATTTAGCATTGAGCAATGTTGCGTTTTCCAACTTACTGATAGCATTTTCCGCCTTTTCCGCTCGCTTCTGTAGCGCCTTTATTTCCTCATTGCTATTGGTCATAGCTATCTCCTAATCCATCACTTAAGCCAGGGCATCATCCCCCGCAGCCTCTTGCCTACCTCCTCGATCTCGTGCTCCGCCTCGTGGCGCCGGGATGCATTGAAGCTGGGGCGCCCCGCCTGGTTCTCCAGTATCCACTCGCGGGCGAAGGTGCCGTCCTGAATCTCGCAGAGGATCTGCTCCATCTCCTCCCGCACGTATTCATCAATAACCCTCGGCCCCCTGGTGTAATCGCCGTATTCCGCAGTATCGCTCACCGAATAGCGCATATAGCTAAAACCGCCCTGGTAGATGAGGTCAATGATGAGCTTCAGCTCATGGCAGACCTCGAAGTAGGCGATCTCCGGCTGATAGCCGGCATCGACCAGGGTCTCGAAGCCGGTCTTGATCAATGAGGTGACGCCGCCGCAGAGCACCGTCTGCTCCCCGAAGAGGTCGGTCTCCGTCTCCTCGGCGAAGGTGGTCTCCAGCACTCCCGCCCGTGTGCAGCCGATTCCCTTGGCATAGGCCAGCGCCATCTGCTTCGCTTTTCCCGAGGCATCCTGATGGACAGCGACCAGCGCCGGTGCGCATGAGCCCTCGGTGTACAGGCGACGCAGCATGTGCCCCGGGCACTTGGGGGCGATCATGGTCACATCGACTTTCGGTGGAGGGATAATCTGGTTATAGTGGATGTTGAAACCGTGAGCGAACATCAGCATATTGCCCTTTTGCAACCCTTTTTCGATGGCGCTGTAATAGATCTCGCGTTGCAGCTGGTCGGGGACGAGCATCACGTTAATGTCCGCGGCCTTGGCCACCTCATCAGCACTGGCCACCTTGAGCCCCGCCTTGGCAGCAGCTTTCCACGGCTCGCTATTCTTTAGTTCGCCCACCATGACCTGGCATCCGCTGTCCTTGAGGTTCTGGGCGTGGGCATGACCCTGGCTACCAAAGCCGATGATGCCAATGGTCTTATTCTTAATTAAGTCCAGCTTTGCGTCCTTGTCGTAGTAGATTTTCGCCATGATTCGCTCCTTATAGATTTGATATCTCGCTAACGCCTTTCTTCTTTTTAGGGTGGGCGCGCTCCCTCCGTGGCCTCTCCTCCTCCACCAGGATGGGGCCGGTGGCCCCCCGCGTCATGGCTATTCTCCCGGTGCGGGCGATCTCCTTGATGCCGAAGCCTTTGAGCAGGCGAAGCAGTGATTCCACCTTGTCCTCATCACCGCTGACCTCCACTACCACGGAATCGGCGGAGACATCCACAATATTGGCCCTGAAGATGTCCACAATCTGGATGATCTCGCTCCTGGTGGCCGGGGTAGCCGTAACCTTGATCAGCGCTAACTCCCGCGCTACCATACTATCTTCAGTGATGTCGGTAACCTTGACCACATCGATGAGCTTATCGAGCTGCTTTCTGACCTGCTCCACTGAGCTAGCGGTGCCATCGACCACCATGGTCATCCGCGAAATGCTCGCCAGCTCGGTGTGCCCCACGGCAATGCTCTCGATATTGAAGCCACGCCTGCGGAAAAGGCTGGCAACCCGGTTTAGCACCCCGGGCTTGTCTTCTACCAGGGCTATTAAGGTATGCTTGGCCATTACTATACTCTAACCTCCTCCCTAGGATATTCCAGGATCTCGGCAAGGGCAGCACCCGGGGGCACCATCGGGTAAACGTTCTCCTCAGGCTCAATCTGAAAGTCGATGAGGAAGGGTCCCTGGTGTGCCATGGCCCGCTCAATGGCACTGGTCACCATAAGCCTGTCCGTTACCCTCTCGGCGGCGATGCCATAGGCCTCGGCGACCTTGACAAAGTCGGGGCCGCTGAGGGGTGTGGCGACATAGCGACGCTGGTAGAAAAGCTCCTGCCACTGTCTCACCATCCCCAGGAAACTGTTATTGAGGATCGCTATCTTGACGGCGAGGTTCTCCTGAGCGATCGTGCCCAACTCTTGAATTGTCATCTGAAACCCGCCATCGCCGGCGATGCACCAGACGGTCTCATCAGGGCATCCCACCTTGGCACCCATCGCTGCAGGCAGCTCAAACCCCATCGGCCCCAGGCCACCGGCGGAGACTATTGTATTGGGCCTGTCATACTGGAAGTAGTGAGCGGCCCACATCTGGTTCTGCCCTACCCCGGTCACGATGATGGCATCGCCCTGGGTCACCTCATGGATCTGGCGCACCACATACTGGGGGAGGATGCTCTCCGTCTCCCGGATCGCAGTTGAGGGGTGCTCCCTTTCCCACTCCTCGATCTGGGAGACCCATTCAACATGGTTCTGGGTGATGATCTTCCCATTGAGCACCTCGAGAATATTCTTCACATCGCCAACGATGGGAACATCCACGCGCACATTCTTCCCGATCTCCGCAGGGTCGATATCAATATGGATGACCTGGGCATGAGGAGCAAAGCTCGACACCTTTGCCGTAGCCCGGTCGTCGAACCTCATACCAATGGCAATGAGGAGGTCAGTGGCGTCTACCGCCATGTTAGCACAGGCGGTGCCGTGCATCCCCAGCATGCCGAAGCTAAGAACATGGGATTG
>JAGMCC010000127.1 GCA_023129355.1 Dehalococcoidia bacterium
GGCGATGACACCAGAGAGGGGCTGGTGGCCATCATCAGCGTTAAGCTCGCCGAGCCCCAGTTCGAGGGACAAACCAAGGCAAAGCTGGGTAACCCCGAGATAAAGAGCCACGTTGAGTCTGCGGTGGCGGATGGCCTCTCACAATACCTTGACGAGCATCCCCCCGAGGCGAAACGGATCATCGAAAAGTGTCTCACCTCGGCGCGTGCCCGCGAGGCAGCGCGCAAGGCGCGCGACCTGGTGCTCAAAAAGAACTCCCTGGAAGCGGGCACCCTGCCCGGCAAGCTGGCCGATTGCTCGGATAAGGACCCAGCGCAATGCGAGCTTTATCTGGTGGAGGGAGAGTCGGCAGGCGGCTCAGCCAAGCAGGGGCGAGACCGCCGCTTCCAGGCGATCCTCCCACTAAAGGGAAAGATCCTCAATGTGGAGAAGGCCTCCCCAGAGAAGATGCTGGCCCATGAGGAGATACGCACCATCATCACCGCCCTGGGGATCGGCATCGATAAGCAATTGGACCTCGCCAAGCTGCGCTACCACCGCATCATCATCATGACCGATGCCGATGTCGATGGTGCCCATATTCGCACCCTTCTCCTCACCTTCTTCTTCCGCCACATGACAGAGCTTATAAGCGGCGGCCATCTATTCATCGCCCAGCCGCCGCTATATCGATTGTCTAAGGGGAAGACGGAAGAGTGGCTATATTCCGAGGAGGAAATGGAGCGCTCTATTGCTAAGAAAGCTTTTGAGGACCTTTCAGTTCACTCAACAGATGGCTCTATTACTTTCAAGGGAACGAAGATTGGTGATCTTTTAGATTCACTCAGAGAGTTGGACCAGGGGCTTGCTGCCCTTGAGATGGAAGGCATACCGCGGGAGATAAGCGCGATTCTTTTGATGAAATACGAGTCATTCTCCCTCCTTGACTTCTCCCAGAAGGTAAACATGCAAGAGCTCAGCAAGTGGTTTGAGGGCTCTGGGTTTTCAACCAGGTTATCCTGGGATGATGCCGAAGGGGAGTACTGGATTGAGGTTGACTTAAAGGGCGATAAAATTAGGCTCGACAGAAGCCTTCTTGAGCACCCAATCCTTCATAGCTGCTTCAAGGCGTATCCGCATGTCAAGCGCCTGACTCAGAACAGATCATACATCATTGTCAAGAAGGGTAAGGAGATTGGCAGCGATATTCCCTGGTACGAACTTGCTGACGTGCTTCAGAAAAGCTCTGACAGGTCAGGAACAACAATCCAGCGCTACAAGGGCCTGGGGGAGATGAGCGCCCAGCAGCTCTGGGAGACCACGATGAACCCGGAGACCAGGACGATGTTGCAGGTTGACGTCGAGGACGCAATAAAAGCGGACAAAATCTTTGAGACCCTCATGGGGGACGAGGTCCCGCCGCGCAAGGCCTTCATCCAGGCCCACGCCAAAAGCGTGAAGAACCTGGATATTTAAGGCGCTCCCCTATTCCTTATTATTTGTCCTAACCTCTCCCTCTGCGTCCGCGTGCAGGATGGCGGCGAAGTCGTACCCCCTTCTCTTAAGCTCATCGCTGCCGCCCTGGTGGCGGTCCACCAGCGCCACCACCTTGGCTACGCGGCAGCCGGCGGCCTCCACCACCTCTATCGCCTTGAGGGTGGCGCCCCCTTTAGTAATCACATCCTCCACTATGGCTACTTTGGAACCCTTTGTCGGTAGGTTCCCCTCGATAGCCTTCTGCGTGCCATGCTCCTTCAGCTCCCCTCTCACGATGAAGGCGGGGATGGGCTTCCCTTCAAGATGGCTAACGATAGCGACTGCCGTTACAATGGGGTCAGCGCCCAGGGTTAACCCGCCAACAGCATCAACACCGCTATCTCTCAATATCTCAAAAACCAGCTTGCCGGCAAGGTATGCGCCTTCTGGGGAAAGGGTTACCATCTTAAGGTCAAAGAAGTAAGAACTCTTCGCTCCCGAGGCAAGGGTGAAATCGCCTCGTAGCAGCCCCCGCTCCTTCACCAGCTCCAGAAACCGCTCTCGTTTCTCCAGAGTCAATTCAAACCTCCTTCTTTTCGCCCTCTATACACCACTTTTTTATCAAGACGCGCCACTCTCAAGAAGTCGAGGTTGGGATCATAAAACCTTCCAATTAGTACGAATAGAGCCCTTTCTCCCTGATATAACGTGCCACCGCCTCGGGGACGAGGTCTGTAATGGGGATGCCCCGGGCCACCCGCTCCCTAATAGCGGTGGAGCTTATATCCATCAGCGGGTTGTCGAGGAGCATTATGCTGCTTGATATGCCGGGGATGCTCCTCTCCAGTGACTCCAAATCCAAAGCACCCGATCCAGGGCGCCTCGCTGCCACCAGCTTACACGCCTCCACCACTCCCTCGGGCTCCTTCCATGAGGGAAGCCCTGCTAAGGCATCCACGCCAAGGATGAAGTAAAAATCTGCCTCCTCACCAAGCTCACGCCTTAGAGCGGGAAGGGTGTGCACCGTATAGGATGGCCCCACCCTTTCAAGATCCACTGTTGAGACGCTGAAGTGATGGTTGGCCGCGATAGCTAGTTTGATCATCTCCAGGCGCTGCTCCCCGGGGGCGATGTTCCGATGCGTTTTGAGCCAGGGCTCGCCGGCGGGGACGAAGATCACCTGAGAAAGCCCCAGCCTGAGCCTGGCCTCCTCAGCGATAATCAGGTGTCCGTTGTGAACCGGGTCGAAGGTTCCACCCAGTACGCCGATTTTTCGCATTTTTGGAATCACTCCCATAACACCTCTACCCTGCCAAACCGCACCGTGTCTCCCGGTTTCACCCCCGCCTTTTTCAGGGCACTGGCTACCCCCATCCTGTCGAATTGCTGCCTAACATAGGTGCGAGCCTCAGGGTTTTCCAGGTCCATCCTGGCTAACAGCTTTTCCGCCCTGGGGGATGAGACCACAAAGATATCCCCCTCTCTGCAAACAACCACCCTCTCCTTTCTGGGCTGGGGACGAAATACCGTTAGCGCCTCGGCTGGCTGAGGCGTGGCAACGCTATCTAGCATCTCACATACCTTCGCCATTAACTGGGGGACGCCCTCGGTTGTAGCCGCGGAGGTGAAAAAGGGGGGCGCCTCACCCAGAGCAAGCTCCTTTTCGATCTCAGGGATGCGCCCCCGGACCTCGGGCAGATCTATCTTGTTCACCACCACGAGCTGCGCCTTCGCCGCTAGCACGGGATTGAACAGAGCCAGCTCATTATTTACCTGCTTCATATCGGAAATGGGGCTCAATGAGCTGCCGTCAAGCAGGTGAATAAGCACCCTGGTTCGCTCGGCGTGACGCAGGAAATCATGCCCCAGTCCCAGGCCGCGGTGAGCCCCCTCGATGAGCCCCGGGATCTCGGCAAGCACAAAGGAGCGATGTCCTACCGCGACCACCCCTAAAATGGGCTCCTTGGTAGTAAAGGGGTAGTCAGCAATCTTCGGCCTCGCTGCCGATGCCGCTGCGAGGAGGGTTGACTTGCCCACACTGGGGAAGCCAATGATCCCTACATCGGCGATCAGCTTCAGTTCGAGCAGCAGTGTGGCCTGCTCCCCAACCCCACCTTTTTCGGCCATTCGTGGCGCCTGATTGACAGGAGTGGCGAAACGCGCATTTCCATGGCCTCCACGACCTCCCCGCGCTACCATAACCTTTTGCCCCTCCGCGGTGAGGTCAGCAAGCAACTCCCTACCATCATCGAGTGCCTTGAAAATAAGCGTACCTGGAGGAACCATGATAGTGAGGTCACGGCCATTTTTACCGTGCATATTCTTTCTGGCTCCCTTTATACCCCCGTCAGCAGTGAAACGTCTCTTTCCCTGATAGTACTTCAGCAGAGTATTCATGTTCCTATCTGCGAGGATGAAAACGCTGCCTCCATTGCCACCATCACCACCGTCTGGACCACCAAAGGGAACAAACTTCTCCCG
>JAGMCC010000128.1 GCA_023129355.1 Dehalococcoidia bacterium
GCTCATCGTTCTGTGGGGTCTAAATCCCTTGTCCACCTTGAGCGGTGGATGGGCCCATAACCTTCTCCGCGCCAAGGAACGGGGCATCCCGATTATCTGTATCGAACCTCGATATACGCCCTCGGCTGAGGTCCTCGCCGATCAATGGATCCCTATTCGGCCCACTACAGATGTGGCCATGATGATCGCCATTGCGAACGTGTGGTTTAAGGAACAGCTTTACGACAGGGAGTTTGTAGATAAATGGGTCGAGCCTGAGGGCCTAAAGCGATGGAAGGCCTACGTGCTAGGCATGGAGGACAGTGTTGACAGGACTCCTCAGTGGGCAGAGGGGATTTGTGGAGTCCCTGCGGAGACGATCGAAGAATTCGCCAGACTGTATGCCAGGAGCAAGCCGGTAAACCTGAACGTATCCCTGTCTATGGGGCGACAGTTTTATGGGGAGAACCCTACCAGGGCAGCCATATATCTCCAGGCCCTGACCGGCAATATATTCATTCCCGGGGGAACACCTGCAGCGGAGACAGGCTTACCCCTAGGCCGGTCAACGGCGCCATCGCCGAGAGTGGACTGGCAGCGAATGCCCGGAAACTACGATCCCCCCACCCTCATGGCAGCCTTCAAGTGGCCCAAGGCCATCGATGTTAGGGATAAGCTGGACAGTGGAGAAATCAGCGCCGAAGAGTACAACAATATCATCGGCAACCGAGCGGAAAATCCCACCCCAAACATCCAGATGGTCTTTTTAGATGGGAATAACCATCTAAACGGCCTGCCCGATATTAATGCCACTATACGAGCTATGAAGAAGGTTGGTTTTGTGGTGGTATCCTCACAATATGCCAATATGCCAACAGCGAGGTATGCGGACATACTTTTACCCCAGATTCATACAGCGTTCGAGGGCAGGAACTGCCAGGCAATATACTTCCAGCAAGACTTGTTCAGGACCGGGATGAACCTCGCCAATTATTTCCTGTACTGCCAGAAGTGCATCGATCCAGTCGGCGAGGTCAAATCCTATGATTGGATCTGGACCCAGATTGCCAGGAGACTAGGAATAGCCGAGCTTTATAATCCACGTCTGGCCAATACCACCGACGATGAGTGGGATGAAGCCGTGGAGGAGTTGCACAGAGAGGCATATGAGTCTTGGGCCGGGAGTGATTATATCAAACCTCTAAATCCTCCGGATTGGGAGGAGTTTCAGAAAAAACCGGTCTTTCGGTACGAGATCAAAGATCCGTACTACCCCTTCAAAAGAGACATGGACAGAGGCATCAACCCCTTCAGAGGCACTGCTTCTGGAAAGATGGAGTTCTATTCAGAGTTATTGGCCAAGGGTCCAGAACACCTGGCGACCAGCGATGATCCACCGGGGAGCGGGAAATGCTACGGTGGAGGGAGTTTACCCCCAATGGCCCAGATGACCTTCGGGGGAAGAGATACTTTCCACAGTCAGGACTCGAAAAAGTACCCACTACTCATGTCATCACCTCACTCCCTCTACCGGGTGCACTCATTCCTGGATAATAACCCTTTGCTTCGTGGTGATTGCTACCGACATGCTGTTTGGATCAGCCTCGCCGATGCTAACGCTCGGGGAATAAAGGATAATGACCTGGTCAGGGTCTACAATGATATAGGGGAGATGATCATACCTGCATACGTGACCTCCAGGGCAGTCCCTGGAACCGCCTTCTTATTCCACGGCGGCTGGTACAATCCGAGCGAAACCAAGAGCCAGTTGATGCCTGATGGCATCGATGTGGGAGGTGCCCCCAATCTGTTGATCCACAACGAGGATGTGCCTACAACCATTGTCGGAATGTTCCCCTGTAAAGGGCTTGTCCAATGTGAGAAATGGGATGGAGCGAGGTGATGGCGCAATACGGATTCTTCTTCGATCAGAGTCGATGCTCGGGCTGCCAAGCCTGTACTGTTGCGTGCAAGAACTGGAATGGACTCCCGCCAGGCCCTCTGAAATACTTGAGGATATATGAATATGAAAAGGGCAGCTTTCCAAGTGTGCGTATCCATTACCTATGGGTTCCCTGCTACCATTGCGAGGAGCCAGCCTGTGTCAACAGTTGTCCCAGCAAAGCTATCTATAAGGAAGATAGATACGGGGCAGTACTAATAGACAGTGAAAAATGCGACGGATGCCGACTATGCTACGATGCTTGCCCCTATGGTGCGCTCGTTTTCGAGAACGATGAGCCTGACACAAAGGCCCAGAAGTGCACAATGTGCATAGACCGCCTGGAAGAGGGCGAGAAACCGATCTGTGTCCTTGCCTGTCCTTCCAGAGCTCTCGATTTTGGGCCCATAGATTCACTTATTGCGAGCTACGGAGATAGAAGAGATCTGCAGGATATGCCCAGCAGTCTCACCACGAGGCCTGCCGTCGTCTTCAAGCCTCACAGTAAAAAACGCCAGCTTGTAATCTACGATGTCGAAAGAGCCTTGAAGTTGCTGCAATGGAGAGACCCTTTGCCCCGAGCCTTTACATCAATCGACGACGTTACCGAAATAGCTAAAGGGATCGTTGGTCGTAGCGAGTTGGTGATCAAACACGAAAGTGCTGACGAACTCATGCGCCTCTCTCGTAGTGATGAAGGCTAATTGCCCGCCAGCGATAATAGCTCGGAGTGACCAGACTAATTAAAATAGTGATCTGAGTTAGACAGCAAGTATGCGTGATCTGCGCGTGATATGGAAAATTTAATCCATCGGCCGATGCTGATGGGACATCATATCACGACCTACGTACCCGAATAAACTGAGGTATTCAGAAAGAGGGCTTAACCGTATACAACGCATGGGCGGACTATGCATTCGGGTTTACCACGCGCCCAACAAACAGAATAGCACCTGTCTCAATGTCGCGGATCAGGAAGACAAAGGGACGATCAAGGGTAACCTCAACCGGCTCCTCTGGCTCCGCCGACGTCGGCATAATCACTGCGGTGGCGGCCGCGGCTTCTGTGCCTGCCTCATCCACAGAGACGAACGCCTTATGCAGGATCTCTGCGATGGCCAGGTCGCGGGTACCGGTCATCCCTGAGAAGTCGGCTGCTGCGGAGAAGGCAACCGGCATACCCATCGCAGCAAGCTTGTCGGCCAGACTGAAATCCGATTCAAATTCGAATTTCGGCATGGTCAGAGTGACCTGCCTGTATGCCAGATCCTTCGTGATGTTATCTATAATGTCAGCGTCAACCGAGCTTTCAAAGTCCTCAAACTGACCAGCCCCAGGAAGAAAGATCACCATCGATAGTTCGCGTCCGTCGTATGGCAATTCCACCGCCTGATACCCTTCACCCTCTATATAACCCAAGGACTCGGTCTGCATCATCATAGGTACGGTGACCACGCCGCCGTCAAGCAGATGGAAAGCGCCATCATCTGTCAAATCCTCGCTGAAGGGATTCAGCCACGCTGCATTGAAGTAAATGGCGTTGGTGAGGACAAGCCGTGTCAATGCGTCGATGGCACCTTGCGGAATAAGGTCCTCTATCCTGCCCTCCGTCTGATCGCTGACCCAGTGGTTGATGGTGATGCGGGACTCTTCCGGTGCGTTTACAAAATCGAGGAGCCTCAGCCCGGCACCGTAGTTCTCCGCTAGGACATCAAGGAATTCGGCTAGAAATTCATAATCCTCTTGTCCCCATATTGCATTGACAATGTTCAGCCGGAAACCCTTTTCATCTTTGCCCTTGGCGCCTTCACCGCGACTGGCGAGTTCGAGATCCAGACCGTTGAATGCGGGGTGCAGATGGTCCTGGGAGAGGATAAAGTGGAGGGTATCCGCCATCTGCTGTTCGGTCTCACCGCGAGCACCAGCATACGTCATCGCCAGTGCCAGCGAGATGCTGTA
>JAGMCC010000129.1 GCA_023129355.1 Dehalococcoidia bacterium
AGACACCTCTTTCCTGCTTCTTATGTATTGACTCTGAGATACCTTCTGTAGGTAACAACAGTGAAGAAGAATGTTCCTCCTCTTAGCCAGGCTCTACGGTAGTCAGCATGTCTTTTCCTTCTTACCCGCATTTTGTGGTGGTGGGTTTCGTTGCACTCCACCCACCCTACTTTTACTTCCGATCGATAATGGAACTTCCTGGCTGAGTGTGCAACACTCATCTATAGCCATCACGCTCCCCTCTAATCCTCAGCCTTGTACACCTTGCACAGTTGTCCCCTGAGAACAAAGTTGCCGCTGACCGGGTCACAGAGGTCCGGATCATCGTCCAGCACAGCGTTGATGTTTGATCGCCACAGGCTATCAGGGGAAGGCTCTTCAGGGAACCACCAGCCGTGCTCGGCCTGAACCACACCGGGATCGAGCCCGCGAAAATACCTGCATTTGAATTTGGCTCTTCCTATCGGCGTCTCGATCCACATCCAGTCACCATCGTTGATGCCCCGCTGACTGCCTAGCTGCGGGTTAATCTGGGCTATCGGGTCGGGAGACCGCTTGCGAATGGACTCAAGCTGGCGACCCTGGGAATGGTAATAGCGGCGGTTTCTACCCCCTGTGAGCAGGGTCAAGGGGAACCCCTTTGCCAGCTTCAGGTCGCTGACCGGTCTCCGCTGCGGTTCTGTGTAGCTGGGTAATGGATCATACCCCAGCTCCTCGAGGACTGTAGAATATAGCTCGAACTTCCCTGTAGGTGTGCCGAAACCCTTCTCTTCGTATTTCCTCTCTCGAAGTGGCAGGTTATCATAGCCCTTGCTATCCATGAACTCCCTGAAGGTAACGCCCATTGGAGCAAGGCGATAGTCATAGGCCTCTTCCAGGGTCTTCCACGGCCAGTATTCATCCTGCCCCAACCTTATCCCGAGCTCACGCCAGAGATAGTATTCCGGTTTACGCTCATACAGCGGGGCGATTGCGGCTTCGCCCGCCTGGAGGTGGAGGAAGTAATCGCCCCCATGGATTATAGGTTTCTCGAAACCACAGGCTGCAGGGAGCACATAGTCGGCGATGCGGCAGGTGGGCGTCATGAACACATCCATAGCCACATGAAGCTCGAGCTTCATTAGCGCTTCATAAATCAGCTTTGGGTTGGGGAAAGTGAGGAGGGGATTCTTGGCTACCGTGATCATCGCTTTAACCGGATAGGGTTCCCCATCGATCATGGCGCGAAACACGGAAGGGGCATGAGCGTAGCCGGCGATCCAGAAGCTGGAGAGCGGCCTCTCTCTCGTTTTCTCCACAATCTCCCTGAGCCTATCGAAGACGGGCCAGGAGTATAGTTTAAACCTTTCCCCCCCGATCATCTTGTTCTTCTGCCCATCGCTCATCCTATCGAGGAGTTCGACATCGGCCACAAGCCTGACGCTGGGATGGGGCTCCAGTAACGCATCGCCACCCGGTATGTCTATGTTGCCGGTTATCGCCGCCAGGATGTACCTGCTATGCAGGGCTTGAGTCGCATTCGCTTGCTCCTCTAAACCATTAACGTGGAATATTAAGCCCGGTTTGTTGGTGGCATACATCCGAGCCGCTCCCCTGATCTTCTCCGCAGGTACCCCGGTGATATCGGCAACCTTCTGCGGCGGGTAATCGATCACCCGTTCCTCAAGCCTGTTGAATCCATAGCACCACTTGTCGACGAAATCCTTATCGTGGAGCCCTTCACTTATGATGGTGTTTATCATTCCCAGCAGCAGGGCAGCATCGGTGCCCGGCCGGAGCTGCAGCCACAGATCGGCTTCTACTGCCGGGTCTGTACCCCTAGGGTCCACCACAATTAGCTTGAGGCCGAATTTCTGGAATGCACGGATGCCGTTCCACAATTGCGGGGCGGCGGCCGCGGGATTTGCCCCCAATAGCATGATGCAGCGGGTTTCCGGGCGGATATAGGGCAGGTAGACCATCCACCCGGTGAGGAGGTGGCTCAGCGTCATGCCGACACCGCAGCTAGGCGGGCCGAGAAAGTTCGGTGTACCGAACAGGGACTGGAAACGCACGCGGTATTCGTCGGCGGAGTTCTGCTCTCCGCTCGAAGTAATTGCCAGCGCTTCAGGCCCGTATTTATCCCTTATCTGCGCTAGTTTCTCTGTTATCTCATCTAGTGCCTGCTCCCAGCTAATCCGCTGCCACCGGCCTCCGCCCCGCTCACCAGCCCACTTCAGTGGATAGTTGAGCCGCTCCGGGTGATACAGGAACTCGGGAGCCGCAATGGCGCGGGGACACGCCGCGACTATCTTCCTCCAGCTCTCGGCCGTAGGTGAATCGGTCCTCTTCCGCAGGTCAGCTCCCAGAAATCGGCCGTCATCGACCCTGACTCTGTAGCGGCAGTGAGTGGCACAAAGGCCGCATACTATCCGTTTAGTTTCTATGGTCATCTCTCCCCCTCAGTTAATTGCTAACACGATGCCCGCCTTTTGTCAATGGCAGGTGAACGCTCCGTAGCTTAAGGGGAGCTTCTTGCTTTTTCACGATAGCTATATCCCCCTGTATTTCCCCCGATGAAATCAGAGACCCCACACATTGACAAACAGAGAACCACGCGGTAGAGGGTTCACACACGTGAATCGATTGCGAATCTCCTTTGGATAATTAAGGATATAATTGGCAGTTATCTCGACATAAATGACTATCCACGGGTCTAGAAGATTGACAAAACGCTTTTCTTGTGATAAATTCTAGATAGACCGTCGCGCTAGCACCGGCGGGCGGCTGAAAACTGCCACAATCATACACCGGGAAGACGAGGGTTCACACCAAACAGAATATCGGCATAGGAGGTGTGGTCATATCGTTTTCTCCAAGGAAAGGACCTTCACTTGGGGTGGAGAACCCTAGCGGCGGAGGTTTTTTATTAGGCTCCACAAAGACCCCTTCTGTTATTTTTCCAACATCGTATAGAAAAGCCGTTAATGCTGCTTCAGACTCAAGAGCTTGAAAGGAGGATGAAGAGCTGAAAGCGAAGATAGCTTGCCTGGCCGTAGCATTGGCGCTAGTGTTCTCCCTGGCGACAGCGATAGTGTCAGACGACCTGGCTGGAGCGCAAATAGACCTGAACCCTCACTTCACCTTTGACAAGACAGAGGTGGCGGTTGGGGAATTCGTGACATTCACTAACCTGACTAAGGGTGGAATCATACCCTATACCAAGGCGGAGTGGGATTTCGATGGCGATGATGACATCGACATAACCTGTGAGAAGGATGACCCCTCTAACCCTGAGCCTATGGACACTGTATACTGGGCTTATACGGAGTCGGGCATCTACAAGCCGATGCTGCGTATGACCGACGGCGCCAGCGCCGTCGGCAGGGAAAAAGCACATTTCCCACCTATTACCGTCTTGTACGAGCTTACGCCTGCGCCACCACCCCCTATTGGGGTATGCTTCATCGCCACCGCAGCCTATGGCACATCGACAGCTAAGGAACTCGACACTCTCAGAGCTTTCAGAGATGAAGTGCTGCTACAGAATAGCCTCGGCTCCCAGTTGGTGGCTCTCTATTATGAGGTTAGCCCACCAGTGGCTGATTTCATATCGGAGCATGAGTGGTTAAGGACTTTGGTCAGGGAGCTGTTGGTTGACCCCGTTGCTTGGTTAGTCGAAGCCACGGGGACTCTCTGGCGAGATTAGGGCAGCTTCACCCCAATGGCGGCTTATAAAACTTCAAGCTATCGCTAAAGCTTACAGAGCGAGTATAGCGCTGCACCATATCTAAGCTCTCCCAACTGCCTAAGTCTTTTATAGTCATGGTGTCACTGCAATAAGGCCTGGTAGTGCTTCAAGCTATCCTCAAACCTCAC
>JAGMCC010000013.1 GCA_023129355.1 Dehalococcoidia bacterium
TTCTTCCAGCGGTCGCCGGTTTCCTGATGGAGAAAGAGATCGATGTTATGCATAAGGCACTAAATGATCCAGTTCGTCCCTTCGCCGCCATCATTGGAGGGGCAAAGATAAGTAGCAAGATCGGTGTTTTAGAGTATATACTGGAAAGGGTCGATTCCTTGCTCATAGCCGGCGGCATGGGCTCCACCTTTTTAAAGGCGCTGAAGTTAGATGTCGGCCAGTCGTCGATAGACAAAGATAAGGTAGGCCTGGCGCAGTGGCTGATGGAGAAAGCCGCCAAGAAAGGAGTTCACCTCCTTCTGCCCAGCGATGTGGTGGTTGCCGATAGGTACGCACCTAATGCCCGGACTAAGACTGTACCTATCACCGGCGTGCCTTCAGGTTGGTATGTTATGGATATCGGGCCACAGACCATCGAGCTATTTGCGGCCAAGCTGCGAAAGTGCAAAACAATTATCTGGAATGGCCCGGTTGGTGTATTCGAGCTTCCCAAGTTCAGCAAGGGTACCGAGGCTATCGCAAACCTGCTGGCAGGTTTGGACGCCACCACCATCATCGGAGGCGGTTCCACCGCTGAGGCTGTCGAGGAGATGGGCTTGGTGGATAAGATAACCCACGTCTCCACTGGTGGCGGGGCATCATTAAAGTTTCTGGAGGGTAAAACCCTGCCCGGGGTGGCGGTGCTCCAGGACAAGGAGAGCCGATGATAGGGCTTGACCAGATAAGGGAGATCGTAAGCCCCACCCAATCCAAGATCGTACTCCTGGTCATCGACGGCCTGGGAGGGCTGCCTCATCCCGAGACGGGCAGGACAGAGCTGGAAAGCGCTAAAACCCCAAACCTCGATCGGCTGGCAAGAGAGGGTATCTGTGGCATGATCGACCCGATCCGCCCGGGGATCACACCGGGCAGCGCCCCCGGCCATTTGGCTCTCTTCGGATACGACCCGCTAAGGTTCGTCGTAGGGCGGGGGATGCTGGAGGCTTTGGGCATAGACTTCGAGCTCAAAGCAGGGGACGTGGCCGCCAGGGGCAACTTCTGCACTATAGATGAGAGTGGTCTCATCACCGATCGCCGGGCAGGGCGCCTCCCCACCCAAAGGTGCTCCGAATTATGCCGGCTTCTGGACGGGATGAATATAGAAGGTGTGGCGATTCTTGTCTCGCCGGTGAGGGAGCACCGTTTTGTAGCGGTTTTCCGTGGGGAGGGGTTCTTGAGCGCGCTTAGCGATTCCGACCCACAGCGGGAGGGACTCTCACCAAGGGATGTTATCGCTCACTCTTCCCAGGCTGAAAAGGCCGCAAGTATCGCCAATGAATTTATCGCTCAGGCAAGGGCTACCCTCGCCGATCGCTATCCCGCAAACATGGTGCTGCTGCGGGGCTTTGCCCACTATCCCGATTTCCCCAAGATGAACGAGGTCTTCAGTCTTAAACCCGCTGCCATAGCCCCCTATCCCATGTATCGTGGGCTGGCCAAGGTAGTGGGCATGGAGGTTCTCCCCACAGGCACCACCGTTGAGGAGCAGCTTTCCACCCTGGCCGAACACTACGATAGCTACGATTTTTTCTTTCTCCATGTTAAAGAGACCGACATCGCTGGCGAAGACGGGGACTTTGCGCGAAAGCTCATGGTTATCGAGGAGGTGGATCGGGCCTTGCCCCGGCTCATCGAACTCAATCCGGATGTCATCATCGTTACCGCTGACCATTCCACCCCCGCAGTATTAAAGGGGCACAGTTGGCATCCTGTCCCCTTTCTACTGTGCTCCAAACTGTGCCGCCCCGATGGGGTGGTAGAGTTCTCGGAAATGGAATGCATTAGCGGGGCCCTGGGGAGGTTTCCGGCAACCGATGTTATGCCCCTGGCCCTGGCAAATGCCCTGAAGCTTAAGAAATTTGGAGCGTAAGATGAGAGCACCAATGATCGCCGGCAACTGGAAGATGAATACCACACTGGCGGAGGCCTCAGCCCTGGTAAGGGAGCTGAAGGAGGGGCTTGAACGCATAGCTGGCGTGGAGAAGGTGCTCTGTCCCCCTTTCATTTCGTTATCTTTGGTCAAGGAGCTTCTTCAGGGCTCATCTATCAAGGTGGGAGCGCAAAATATGTACTTTGAGGAAAAGGGTGCCTACACCGGTGAGATTTCACCATTGATGCTTTGCGGAATTTGTGAGTATGTCATTCTGGGCCACTCCGAGCGCAGGCAATACTGCGGTGAGACCGATGAGGTAGTGAACAGGAAGGTTAAAGCAGCGCTCGCCGCGGAGCTAACCCCGATCCTCTGCGTTGGTGAGCGGCTTGAGGACAAGGAGGCGGAAAGGACTGAGGAGGTGGTAACCAGGCAGGTGACAGGGGCGCTTCAGGGCGTTGAATCGCTTAACGGGATGGTCATCGCCTATGAGCCTGTCTGGGCTATAGGCACGGGAAGAGCAGCTACCGGTAAGGGGGCAAATGCTACTATCAGCATTATCAGGGAGACAGTCACTCAGCTTTACTGTGAGGAGATCGCACAGGGCATCAGGATTCTATACGGAGGAAGCGTGACCGCTGCCAATATGGCCGAATTTATCGGCCAGCACGAGATCGACGGTGCTCTGGTGGGAGGAGCGAGCCTGAAAGCTAAGGAATTTCTAACTATCGTAGAGCAAACGGCAGCGATCAAGAAATGAGCCACCTTATTGCGATTGTGGGCCCCACCGCAGTGGGCAAGAGCGCCCTGGCGATCCATCTGGCACAGGTCTTTGGTGGCGAGATCGTTAGCGCCGACAGCCGCCAGGTTTTTCGTAGTATGGACATCGGCACGGCGAAGCCAAGCCCCGAAGAGCGCGCCCTGGTTCCCCACCACCTCATCGATGTGGTCGACCCGGACCAGGATTTCACCGTCGCCCTTTATCAGGAGATGGCCATAAGGGCAATCGAGGATATTCAGCGGCGGGGGAGGCTAGCGCTCTTGGTCGGCGGCAGTGGGCTTTATGTGCGGGCGCTGGTAGGAGGCTACAGAATCCCCATTGTTCCTCCGGACACTGAACTGAGGCGTAGCCTGGAGGAGAAAGCGGCATCGGAAGGCTATATGGCACTCTATGAAGAACTAAAGGGGGTTGACCCCACTGCGGCGCAACGGATTGACCCCCGCAATGTGCGCCGGGTGATCAGGGCGCTCGAGGTTTTTCGTACTACCGGGCTCCCCTTCTCCAAGCTCCAGGGAAGCTCGCCTTTTTTGGAAAGTTTTCGCACTTTAACTATTGGGCTCACTGCCACCAGGGAGGATTTGTACCGGAGGATCGATTCCAGGGTGGATCGTATGATGGAACGGGGCCTAGTTCAGGAGGTAAAGGGGCTCCTGGAGCGGGGCTACTCGCTTGACCTCCCGGCGATGTCGGGGCTGGGCTACAAGCAGATCGGTCAATATCTTAAAGGGGAAGTCGACCTTTCTAAGGCAGTGCAGCGGATAAAATATGAGACCCACCGCTTCGCCCGCCATCAATATGCCTGGTTCCGCCCCAACGATGAGGAAATCCACTGGTTTGAGGCGAGGAATGGGGTGGAGGAAGTAATTCGCAGCCTCATTCAAGGATTCATATTTAAAAAAACAGGGATTGAATTGGCAGAGTCAGGAAAACGCAATTAAGCCACCGACAAGGATAAATTGTTCAATAGTCAGGATTGAATTCACACTGCAACCGAGTAAGGCGAAAAAATGAAATTCGCTAAGCTGCAGGCGACGGGCAACGATTTCATATTGATCGAGGGTGGTGAAGAGCACGATTGGTCATCGCTGGCAAAAGCCATGTGCCATCGCCACTTTGGCATCGGCGCCGATGGCCTCATCGTCCTGCTGCCTTCAAAGGTTGCCGATTTGCGGATGCGACTGTACAACCAGGATGGTTCGGAGGCGGAGTCCTGCGGTAATGGGCTACGGTGCCTCGCCAGATATGCCATCGCTAGGGTACTGGTCGATGCCAGGGAGCTTGCGGTGGAAACGCTAGTCGGCATTAGAAAGGTGCACTCTTATGGAAACCTCATCCAGGTAGATATGGGAAAACCCACGTTTAAGGCTGATAAGATACCGATGCTCATCGAGAAGGAACTTGACATAATCCTAGATTATCCCGTTATCGTCCGGGGCAAAAAATTCCTCATTACCTGCCTTTCTATGGGAAATCCCCACGCCGTCTGCTTCTTAGATGAGCCGATAGCAAACTTTCCTCTTGCCGAACTGGGGCCAGTGGTGGAAAACAATTCCCTCTTCCCTAACCGGGTAAATTTTGAGGTAGCAAATGTGCTGGGTCGAGGCAAGGTGAGGGCCAGGGTCTGGGAGCGTGGGGTAGGGGAGACCCTCTCCTGCGGCACCGGTGCCTGTGCGGTGGCGGTGGCAGCCCGACTTCATGACCGCGTGGCCGACGATGTCGATATAATACTACCGGGAGGCGTGCTCACGGTTGCCTGGGACGGGGTTGGGGAAGTGATGCTCAGCGGCCCTGCGGAGCTGGTGTTTCAGGGTGAGTGGCCTGAATAGGCGTGGACATCTTGTGTCCAGGCAATTAAAATATTTGGAGGAGTTAGAATGGATGAGAGCTTGGCTGAGAAAATCAAGCCCAGCGCTGACCTGCGCGGCGATGATTTAAGCGGCGCCGATCTATCAGGTGCCACGCTGGTGCAGGCCGATATGCTGAACTGCGACCTTTCCGGGGCGAATTTATCCGGCGCTGACCTGAACGGCGCCGATCTCACCGATGCCGACCTTTCTGATACCAACCTCACCGGCACCAATTTAACCCGTGCCAGACTGCGCGGCACGCTCTTCAGCGGCGCCGACCTCACCGGCGCAGTATTATCCCAAACCGATCTCGAGGGCGCCGACTTCAGTGGGGCGAAGATTGATGTGGAGAAGCTGGACATCTCCGGTGCCCGAGCCTGGCAGCAGGCAAGGTGGGATGCTCCTGTGCTTGATGCACTTAAAGCGAAGTACGGCTCTAAATAAATAGCATAGAAGTAATATTGGGGTTGTGCGGATGAAAGTTTTGGATTGCTCTGAACAAGGCAAACAACCAATGAGTAGTTCAGTGGATGAACTGGTTGAGTTTGATGTGAAATACCTACTCGATTGTCTTGCTTTGCATAGACACACATCATACGACCTTGAGGGGCGGCCAGATGTCGAAGACCGACATTCACCGCAGCCCGACTACTTAGCAAAAGAGACCAAAACGGGAGCTTTACTTGCGATTGAGCATGCAGAATTTTTCGAAAGTCAGGAAACTAGAGGAAAAGAGGCTCGTGTAGTAAAGCGTTCGGGGGGTTTAATAAAAGGGTTAAATTTTCCGTCCCCGCAGCAATTGGGTGAGCGTTTGTCTGAATTTGCTGACCAAAAACTGGCTAAGGGTCAGCTTGCTAATTTCAATAATGCTAAGCGGATTCTATTAGCGAGGAATCGTTGGTCGGGTCTTCGCAGCGCCAATTTCTTTAAGGCAGAGCCATATTTTAAACATAGTGAGCCAGCAAAGTGTGACCACTTCTACATTATTGTCTCAAAACAGTTAGTAGAAATATTCTGAAACTTTGGTAGAGTATGAAAAGATGAGAACGGCTAGGCGCATTGAAAACCTGCCGCCCTACCTTTTCGTCGAGATTTCGAGGAAGATCGCGGAGAGGCGGGCTCAAGGTGAGGATGTAATCAGCCTCGCAGTCGGCGACCCGGACATCCCCACGCCCCGGCATGTCATCGCGCGGTTGTGCCAGGCAGCCCAGGACCCCCAAAATCATCGCTATCCTGAGTCAGAGGGCCTCCCCGAGTTCCGTCACGCCATTTCTCAGTGGTATGAAAGACGATTTAGCGTGACCCTTGATCCGGACAGGGAGGTATTGCCTCTCATCGGTGCTAAGGAGGGCATCGGGCATATCGCCCTCTGCTTCATCGACCCAGGAGATATCGCCCTGGTCCCCAACCCGGCCTATCCCGTTTACTCCATAGGAACCATGTTCGCTGGCGGCTCTTCGCACTATATGCCGCTTACTGAAGATAACGATTTTTTACCAGATTTGGATCGTATTCCGGGGGATATTGCTCGAAAAGCGAAAATAATGTGGATCAATTATCCCAATAACCCCACGGCAGCGGTGGCGGAGCCCGACTTTTTTGAGCGGGTGGTCGCCTTTGCTAAAAAATATGACATCGCTGTTTGCCATGATGGGCCCTACACTGAGGTGGCCTTTGATGGTTACCGCCCGGTGAGCTTTCTTGAAGCAACTGGAGCCATGGAGGCTGGAGTGGAATTTCATTCCCTCTCCAAGAGCTATAATATGACTGGCTGGCGGGTGGGCATGATGGTAGGGAATGCCGGGATAATTGACGCCCTGAGGAGGGTAAAGTCGAACCTTGATTCGGGGATTCCCCAGGCGATCCAGCACGCCGCCATCGAGGCGCTAACGGGGCCCCAGGATTGCGTTTCAGAACATAATGCGATATATCAGCGCCGCCGCGACCGGTTGCTCCAGACACTTAGCCAGATAGGACTTAATGCCAAGCCCCCTCGCGCCAGCCTCTATATTTGGGCCAGGGTTCCTGACGGCTATACCTCGCTAGAATTCGCCACCTCGCTACTAGAGGAGGCTGGGGTCGTGGTTACCCCGGGCACCAGCTACGGGAAGCATGGAGAAGGCTATATCCGCCTATCCCTGACCATTCCCGATGAGCGCCTGGAGGAAGCCCTGACCCGGCTTACGGCATGGCACAAGCAGAAATTGACATAAGGAGATAGCCATCGCCAGGAATACGTTTCCCACCCGGCCATCAATTGAGCGAGCCTTTTTGGTAGGAGTAGAGGTAAAGGGGGCTAGAAATATCTGGTCTATAGATGACTCCCTTGAAGAGCTGGCCCTGTTAGCGGTTACCGCCGGGGCTGAGGTAGTGGGGGCACTGGTGCAGCGCCTACAACGGCCAACGCCCACTTACTATCTGGGCAAAGGAAAACTGGAGGAACTCGCTGCGCTCAGGGAGGAGGTAGGGTATGATGTTGTCCTTTTCGACGATGAGCTTTCACCGACCCAACAGAGAAATCTGGAACAGGCTCTTGAGGTCAAGATCATCGACCGCACCGCCCTGATCTTGGACATCTTCGCCAAGCGAGCCCGGACCCATGAGGGACGCCTTCAGGTGGAACTGGCGCAGCATGAGTATCTCCTGCCTCGCCTCGTGGGGCAATGGAGCCACCTGGAGCGTCTCGGCGGTGGCATTGGCACCAGGGGACCTGGTGAGTCGCAATTGGAGACCGATCGGCGCATCATCCGCCAAAAGATCCACCGACTCCAAAGGGAGATCGAGGGAGTGAGGAAGCACCGCGCCCTTTATCGGCGTCAGCGCACCCTGCAGGGCATCCCCCTTGTCTCCTTGATTGGTTATACCAATTCGGGTAAAAGCACCCTGCTGAATTCGCTGAGTAACGCCGGTGTGTTTGTTGAGGACAAGCTCTTCGCCACCCTCGATCCTACCACCAGAAGGCTCACTATACCCATTAAAAATGAGGTGCTGATCACCGATACAGTGGGCTTCATCCAGAAGCTACCACACACAGTGATCGCTGCCTTTAGAGCCACCCTGGAGGAACTGGAGGAGGCAGCCCTGCTACTTCATGTTATTGACATAACGCATCGTAATGCTGTCGAGCAGAGCGTTACAGTGGAGAAGATCCTCACCGAGCTGGGGTTGGGTGATAAGCCAAGGATCGCTGTTCTAAACAAGATCGACCTCCTCGCTCCCAGTGAGGAGGATATTGGCGAGTTCTGCAGCTCCATTAAGGATCAAGAGGCAGTATTAATCTCGGCGGCTCGGGGGTGGGGTCTCAGCGGCTTACTGGAGAAGATTGCGGAGAAGCTAGCTATATCTGTTTTCTAGTTCCAAGGACTTTAGCCCAACATTTGACCTTCGTGAAGTTTTAGGTTCGCTCGACCTGCCTCGGGGACGGGAATCCGAAATTCATGTTTAATATTATAAATGCAAGTGACTGACCGATTTAACTTGTCTGCTATTTGACGGCTTGTTAGGCCACACTGACAAAGAAGAAGAAGCCGCATCTTTTCCTCTTGGGATATGTTCGCTATACGGGGCTTCTTACGAAATGGAATTTTCCGACCTAGGCTATCGACCAGTTTGCGGATTCTGTGCAACTCTTGGAACTGATGCCATTTATTGAAATGCTTATATGACGAGGTGCCAATGAGGCCAAACCATTTCTCGATCAATCCGAAATTTGAAATAGACACCTCCCATTGCTGTTTATACCCTTTGTTTGTTGCACTCCCAAATTCTCTAAAGGCAAAAGGCAAACCGAGCGACAGCAGGAACCTGTGTATATTGCGCAACAGGTCATAATCGGTGATGGCGATACGTAGTAATATTGAATGTGTCCGCCTAATGTACACTAACGTTCCTTCACCATCAAAAAAACCTCTGATATAATCGATATCTATATCCCAAACTGGAATCTGCAAATTGAAAGGTAATGGATTTCTATAAGGATAAGATTTGTTAAGTGTCTCCCAGGTGGCAAGTTTACGATCCAGACAGCTTCCAATTGTGGAAAACCATTTATAGACTTGAGCAAATCCCATGATATCTATTTCGCAATATGGTAACTTTCTCGACGGAGTGCTTCTCATTTTGGCCTGAAATTTAAAATCGTTAGCTGAAAGAAAATCTACGACCTTATCCATCAATTTAACATCTGTGTTGCTCAAGCTTACGTGTGGCCTAGCTTTTCGAATACTTCCTTCCGCATCGAAAAATCCGCGTAGATAGGACGCGTTTATAGAATCACGAAAACCGGACCAGAAGTTCATCTGAAAATTGTGGTCAGATGACTTTTTGCGTTTCATAAAAATTCCTTAGCGAGAAGTGGGGCGCACAATACTGGTTATGTAATGTAGTATACGGTGAAATACATATTTGTTTTACATAATTAGTGAAATATTCAAGACATATCTTGTTCTGTGTTTCATTGGACACTCCCCATCAAGGCAAAACGGCCATCTTTCCACCTCCTCCGCTTCCTCCAATCCAGGTAGCTTTCCTTTCCTTTCCTCTCCTTGCCCTTGTTGGTGGTGGAGACTATAATTATTACACATGGCAGAAAGCTGTCATGAACCGGTGATGTTCGGAGGGAATATGAACAATAAGCGAAGTCTACTGCCCACCCTACTGGTAGTGTTACTAATCGTCCTTTCCTTTGGAGCGGGCTTTGCCTATTCCAAGCTATTTACCCCCGCTGCCCCGGAACTTCCTGCTGAGTTCGACACCTTGGGGGAGGTATGGGAATTACTGTCGTTAGATTATGTCAACAAGGATGCTCTCGACCCCGAGGAGTTGAGTAGGGGGGCTATTGAGGGGATGCTTGAAGCATTAGGTGACCCTTATACCTCCTATCTTGAAAGCTATCAGTTGGCGTCGAGCGACCTGGAGGGCTCCTTCGAGGGCATCGGGGCGATTGTTTCCATGGAAGATGGTGAGTTGACCGTGGTCTCCCCTATCGCGGGTGGCCCTGCGGAGCGGCAAGGGATGAGGGCAGGCGACAAGATCCTGGAGGTCGATGGCGAGCCTACATCGGAGATGAACCTCATAGAGGCGGTACTAAAGATCCGGGGGGACAAGGGCACCACGGTGACCCTCCTTATCCTGCACCAGGGTGAGACCACGCCGGTGGCGATCGAGATCGTTCGAGAGGAGATCAAGCTTGACAGCGTTTACCTGGATATGCTACCCGAAGATACCGCACACATCCGGATCACCCACTTCGTAGAGCGCACCCCGGATGAGCTCACCGAAGCTCTAAATAGTGCCCTCCAAAGCGATGCGTGGGGTATTATCCTCGACCTCAGGGGTAACCCCGGCGGTTATCTTGATGTCGTGGTAGACGTGGCCGATGAGTTCCTCGACGGCGGCATCATTCTTTATGAGGCCGATAGCGAGGGGGATATAATTGAGGAGTGGACGGCAAGCTCTGGTGGGCTGGCTACTGATCTGCCCCTCATTGTTCTTGTCGATGGCGGCAGTGCCAGTGGCAGCGAGGTGCTCGCCGGGGCACTCCGGGATCATGGGCGCGCCACGCTTATTGGCACCAAAACCTATGGCAAGGGTAGTGTCAATATCCTTCATGAGCTTAGCGATCACTCAGCTCTATATGTGACCATGGCCCGATGGTTGACTCCAGACCGTCACCTGATAGAGGGAGTGGGGCTTATCCCGGATATTGAGGTGGAGATCACCGAGGAAGACATCGCAAGTGGGCGGGACCCGCAACTGGAACGCGCTATTGAGTATCTTCAGGCTCAGTGATAAGGGGTGACGATGCGGCTATCAATACCCTTGGTGAAGAAAGAAGACTTCTGGCGCAGCTTGAAACAGCTTGTCAAGCATGGTAAAATAGGTTATGAAGACCGTCAGCCTAAACCGTAAGGCATACCATGACTACGCTATTCAGGAGAGCGTTGAGGCCGGTATTGTACTTACCGGCACTGAGATTAAGTCGATTCGGGCGGGAAGGGTAAATCTCCGCGATGCGTATGCCCATCCGCAAGGCAGTGAGCTATGGCTATTCAATGCTCACATTGCCCGATATGAGTCGGGCAGTCGCGACAATCACGAACCGACACGCCCCAGGAAGCTGTTGCTTCATCGCCGGCAGATCGATGAGCTTGCCGGCAAGGTGACACAAAAGGGCTTCACTATAGTGCCCCTGAAGTTGTACCTTAAAAAAGGAATCGCCAAGGTGGAGCTTGGCCTGGCCACAGGAAAGAAGCTTTATGACAAGCGCGAATCCATGGCACGCCGCCAGGCGGAGCGTGACATGGAGCGCGCCATGAAGCTAGTGAAGCAGAGGTTTTGATATCCTCTGGTGAGGCTTAATAAAATCCCTTGGTGAAGAAAGAAAAATGGGGACGAGTGGTTTCGACAGAGGAGGAGCGCTACAGGATTGCAGGCCGAGGTGCCACTTATCTCGTAAAACAAGTGGCAAAAAAGTAACCGACGAATACGTCTACGCTAGCTAAGCGAGACACGTCCCCCTAACCTCCCTCGATGGGCTGGGGATGACGACGAGCAGTCGAGGTGCGGCAATCCTGACGTCGATAAGGGTGGCCAAAGAATTTATCGACTGGCGCAACCGTACTCGGTCGGCAGAGGACGGTTGGGTGAGAGCAAAGAGCCGACTAAGCTTGTAGCATATCCTGGGGGGACCTTCTCTGGACGGGGAGTTCGACTCTCCCCCGTCTCCACCAATTTTATGTCAAATAGCGCTGGATACATACAGACCACGTCCATGCGATAACCCATCAGTTGAGAAGCCGTCCAAGAAGAAAAAGCCTTCCTCCCACCCTGCGACTATGGCAACTCCTAGGATACGATACTTCGTATCTGGCTTGCCACTAATCTGCCGTAGCACTCCTACCGGCATGCCGTCACGCCAGCATTCAACCATCCCCCGGTTTGTTTACTCCCTGTCCCTCGCCTGAGGGTCTGGACTCTCCTGAAAGTATAGATATGACCATGTTCCATCCGATCGCACCACGGGGTCGCGGTCGGGATATGGACTAATGAGAGTTTGCCTCACACTCACTGCGTATTTTGTCCACTGAGGCTTATAGATGCCCTTGGCCCTGCTTGAAAGGAGGGTTCCATCAGGGAGAGGTTCTGGCCATGGCTGATCGGTACCCGCGTTCTTGATGAACCACTCAAGAACGCTTCGGTGGCGATCTGGAAGGTTGGAGAGTAGCTGGTCAAGTTGCACCATTAGCTACACTTCTTGGCTTGCTGGCTAATCTGACTTGTTCCATACGCACAGGCTTTAAGAAGAGGACAGCTTATACAGTCAGGCTTGGTAGGGTGACAGTACGCATCAGCGATATCTATCAGTCCGAGATTGAAATCTCTATGAGACTTGCGTGGCAGGATCCTCTCGGCAGCGTCCATTAAGGCTGGGTCTGAGAACGCAGGGCCTCTGGGCTCGTGACCAAGCGTCCGACGAAGAACACGACCACTGCCCTCGTCGATCATCGGGACGGGCTGATTAAAGCCAAGGCATAGGATCGCTCGGGCACTGTATCTGCCAAGACCGGGCAGCGATTCGAGAGTCTTAAGGTCTCCTGGTACTTGGCCCGCGTAATCATTCACCAGTATCTGAGCACATTGGACAAGGCGATCAGCACGTTTAAACAATCCCAGTGGCTGAAACCATTTTCTAAGTTCACTAACGTCTGCCTGTGCAATACTCTGAGGATCCGGATATCTGGTTGTCAGTTCTATGTAGGGTTCTGCAACTCGCTTTGCCTGTGTCTGGCGCAGCAAAACCTCAGCAATAAGCACATGAAATGGGTTGGACGTACTACGCCAGGGAAACGCCATTCCGTGCGAGTGGAACCACTTGACTGTGGATTGCACAACTGTAGAAAGATTGATCTCTAGCGTTCTTTTAGTCACGGCGATCACCAGTCTGGGCGGCTGCTCACCAACTCTGGGGGGCTTTCAACAACCCAGGAGTCTAGCCAAACATCCACTTCTTGTAGCTCTAGACGAGGCGCCGTCGAGAGATCGACCTTGTATCTCGTCTGAGATACCCCAGGCGGCTCAGGCATACGGAAGTGAGGGGCATCTGTTGACCGGAACCAAGCGAGGTTTCTCTCAGCCTCAGCGGGATCAAAGACCGGTCCTATCTCTGACGGGTTTTCCATTCCAGCACTGCGGATCGCTCTCTCTAGTTTAAGAGAATACGGTGTACTCACCACCGTCTCTCGGCACTCATAAATCAGGTTTCTTAGGCTCAGCCCCGAGTCCTCCTCCCTAACCAGCAGTGAGGCAATGAGTATCTCCTGCCCCCCTTCTGCATATATCTGACGATGAGAAAAATGGTGGATACGCTGAGCCCCTAGCGTTGTCTTGACCTCGACCCGGCGCCCAGGTGCTGAAAAGTCGAATCGACAAGTTGTCTCACTGTGCCAAAATGGAGCCCAGAACTGGGATCCTCGCACGCGGCTCATCATAAAGAGTTCTCCCCAGAGACCCATTCGCTCACCCTCCAGATCTCTTGCATGTCCAACACTGAAGAGTCTAACCATTGATCGGAAAAAGGAAACAAGAACTTCACCTGTGATGATCTGTTTTTGGTGGCGGGTCAAGAATGCCTCTATGAGTACGAGAAAAGTGTCGACATCAGACTGCTCTGCTGTCTCGCAGCATAAAGCATGAAAAGGAGCCTCATGCTTCGAGCCATCTGCAAGAGTCAAACAATACTTTTGGCTTGACTGAAGTGAAACATGAGCAGTACGCAGAGGAGGCTCTGGCAGCCATTGTTCAGCTCTCACGAAAAGACAAGGGCGTTTCGACGTATCTGCCGCCAAATAGACCTCATGATGCTGTGGTAGCTGCTCTGCTGTGAAAGCATGACCAGATGTGCCTTCTTTAACACGAATAAAAAGCTCAGTGATGCTCACGCTCTCTCCTCTCCTCGGACTACTGCTCTAAGATCGTAGCGCGGGTCATCTCGCGGAACGTGTAGAGCTAGCGCAGTTGTATCCACTGGACTAGCGAGTCCCTCACCTTGAACTTTTATGAGGTGCACTTGCAGTTGGGGTTGATTCCCATGAATGTTCTCGTCGCCAGGATAGAAATTTGGATCTGTAGGCTCTCGCCCCGGTGAGCGACCCTGCATCGGGTTAACTCTGCTTTCTCGTTTGGTTCTAACTCGAGGCCTGAAATCCGAGGGATCACCCTCCGTCATCAGCATGACATCAATCGTTGTGAGACAACCACTAAGGAGCAGGCGTGTGAGGTACTCAATGGTGTACGTAGTCTCCCAGTCCGTCCCCTCTGTATTTAGCTGAGCGAGTAGTTCAGTTATAACGGTCTCGGTGCTGCAATTGGGAACTATAAGATGCTCAACATTGCCATAGCGGCAAATCTCACCTGGATGATGATGGAGGAACTGCCTCACAACCTGGATGTTGCGTGAAGCTATTGTGGAGTCCTCCATTAGGCGATTTTGAATATCCCACCCGCTGCCACGGAACTGTCTATAGTTTGCCACATTACGTCGAGTAGGGCGAAGCTCCCAGCCACTCATATCCAGCCTAAACATCCGTGGCCAGTCCATTACTGATAGTCCCTGTCGCTCATTTCGACGTAGGGCATCCCAGAAGTCATCCTCATGTCTTAGAAGCTCTGAGTAGCGCCCCATCAGTCGGCCTGTCAGGAAGATCCGACAAAGGTCTAGGTATTCCTGTTTATAGCCAAACCATCGTGCTCGCTGCTCCAAGGTGTCTGCGTTTGTGTCCTGTTTGGCTTCACGAGTGATATAGGTTACCGCAAGACCTGGGAGGGTGACACCACGTCCCAACATGTTTCCACCGATAAGGATGTTGTTTCTCAATCTAAAAGGCGTTGCTATCGGGTCCCTTCCTAAAGGAAGGCTATTAACCATCCACACCTCAGTTAGCCATATCTCGTCACGCAACTGCTGCTTCACCGCATCCCAAGCAGGAGGGTTTTGAATAGTTCTGCATAGGTCGTCATAGGCCCTTCGTGCAAGCCTCAAAAGCTCCACAGCCTCAGGATCCGAATCTGGCAATTTCACAGTCTCTCGCCACTTGAGGATCAGACTTCGGACTGCATTCTGAAGCCTTTGATGATCAGCAGTTAGGTGGCTTGTATGCACAAGCATGGAGTGAGGTGAAGGTCTACCACGGAGAGAGCGAACAGCAGCACCGAGCATGAACGTAGCTATAGCCTGCTCTAACCCGTCTGTGATCTCCGCTGCGCGGTCAGGATCTCCGTCACCGGCTGGGATGGGTCGAACATAGGAATCGCTATGCTCACCGAAGAAGACGGAGCCACCACAGTAGCTCGCGCCAGGCCCCAC
>JAGMCC010000130.1 GCA_023129355.1 Dehalococcoidia bacterium
GGGATCTCTACCGCTGTGCGCATGAAGGAGCTCATCGGTGAGCTGAGAACCCATGTGGATAGGATCGCCCTGGTGGTCAATCGGGTAAGCGATGGCCTCCCCCCTGAGATCGGGCAGGCGATTAAAGAGGCAGGGCTTGAGCTCATTGGAGTGCTCCCTGAGGATCCGGGCATGATGGGGCTGGAGGTAAAGGGAACGCCATTAACCGGGCTGCCCACTGAGTCCCCGCTTCGCAAGGGGGTCTTGGAGCTCGCGGGGAAGCTCGGTTTAGCATAAAAGGAGGAGAACTATGTTCATTGGGATCGGGGAGCGCATACAGATAATCAACAAGAATGTGAGGGCCGCCATCGAGGGGCGGGACAAGACCTTCATTCAGGACCTGGCAAAGAAACAGGTGGATTGTGGCGCAAAAATGCTCGACCTCAACATCGGCCCCCAGAAGAAGTCCGGCCCTGAGGTTATGGACTGGCTGGTGAACACCGTTCAGGAGGTGGTCGATGTCCCGCTATCCCTGGATACCACCAATGCCGAGGCCATTGAAACCGGTCTTAAGGCATGTAAGCAGAAGTCGATCATCAATAGCACCAGTGCCGATCCGGCGCGCACGGGCGTATTGTTCCCCCTCGCCGCGAAGTACGATGTCAATATCATCACGCTTACCCTGCGTGCCACCGGCCTGCCGGTGAGCGCCGATGCCCGGGTGGGCATCCTGGTCGAGGACCTACTCCCGTCAGCCGAGGAGGCTGGCGTGAATCCGCAGAATATCTACGTTGACCCCCTGGTGATGACGGTGAACGGCACCCAGGAGCATGCCCCTGAGGTAGTTAGTGCAACCTTTATCACCAAGCAGATGATGGACCCCCCCCTGCACATGACCTGCGGGCTCTCCAATGTATCCAATGGCGCCCCCGAGGATGTCAGACCGGTGCTTAACCGCGTCTACCTGGTAATGCTCATGGGGGCTGGGATGGATTCGGTGATCCTCGATCCCTTCGACAAGAAGCTGATGGAGACGATCACTCTGCTGGAGAACCGCGATGATTCCACTGTTCTAGGAAAAGTCTACCTCGCCCTCTACGATGCCTGTGCAGCAGGTGAGGAATTCGACCCCTCAATTATCGACATGAGTGACCCGGAGCAGGCTGCCGTTGCCAAGACCGTCAGGGTCATGCAGAACAATGTAATCTACGCCCACAACTATTTGAATCTATAAAGAGCGGCCGAACTCTCGCTCCAGTTGTGAGGATGTAAAGCGGATTATTGTCGGTCTGCCATGGGGACAGGTATGGGGTGACTCCGCTTGCTCCAGCTCGCGCACCAGTTGGTGCATTTCCTCCGGGCTTAATACCTGACCGGCCCTCACTGCGCTGTGGCAGGCAAGTGAAAGGGCGATCCTTTCCTCTCTTTTTCCACTCTCCCCTTCCTCACCGAGGGAATCCAGTATCTCGATCACAGCCTGAGCGATATTCCCTTCGCGGAGTAAGGCGGGCACGGTGCGCAGCAGGTAGGTTCGCGGACCGAAGGGCTCCATGGCGAAGCCGTAGGAGTCGAGGATCTCTCCACCCGCTCTCAGCATCTCCTCCTGGCGTGGCGTAACCTCGATGGTCAAAGGCTCAAGCATCCCCTGAACCTCCACCGCCCTGCTTGCCTGCTGGGCGCGCACACGCTCAAAGAGGATGCGCTCGTGGGCGGCGTGCTGATCGATAAGATAGAGCCCATCAGGCCCCTCAGCGATAATATAGGTTGCGGAAAGTTGCCCGAAGACGCGCAGGATCGGCAGGGGCCCCGGGGAGGGTCTAGGGGCGAAGCCCTCAAATAGCTCTTCCTGCCTCGACAGGTGTTCCTTCTGGGAGATGAAGGTGGGCACGTCAACTACGCTGGGTGGCCTCATCACCTGGGGCACGGTCATCTCCTTGACCAGAGCAGAGCGCACCGCTCGCTGGACAGCGGTGAACAGGGCTTGCTCATTGCGGAATTTCACCTCGAGCTTGGCGGGATGGACATTGACATCGATATCCTGAGCGGGTAGGGAGATGTTGAGCACGGCGATGGGGTGTTTTCCTGTCATTAGCAGCCCCTCATAGGCATCCTCTGTAGCCCGACTTAGAAGACGGCTCTGCACCCAGCGGCGATTTATGAAGAAGCTAAGGTGGCCTCGGCTGGAGCGGGCAAGGGAATAGGGGCTCACAAAGCCCCAGACCTGAGAATTCACTTCCCCCACCGGGATCATTGCCTCTGCTGTCTGCAGCCCATGAACCTTGACCAGCACATCGCGCAGTACGCCATTGCCCGCTGTCTGAAGGGCCATCCGCCCATCGAGGAACAGGCTGAACCTCACCTCTGGAAAGGCGAGGCTATACTGGCTCACCAGATTTGAGACACGGCTACTCTCCGTAGCGGGCGACTTGAGGAATTTGAGGCGGGCGGGGACATTTTGGAACAGGTGGCGCACCGTGACCGATGTTCCCTGGGGGCAGGCCCGTTTCCCCGTTTCGACCACCACGCCATTTTTTAGATTAAGATAGGCTCCTGCGAGCTCCTCCGGGGTGCGGGTCAATAGCTCAACCTGGGCTACGGCGGCGATGGCGGGCAGCGCCTCGCCCCTGAAGCCCAGGCTTGAAATGGCATCGAGGTCTGCCAGGTTGCTGACCTTACTGGTGGCGTAGCGATGAAAGGCAAGGGTGGCCTCGGTTGCGGGTATGCCTGTGCCGTTATCAATAACCCTTATCAGGTTCAGTCCTCCGCCGCGCGCCTCGATGGAGACCTGGGTAGCGGCAGCATCGAGGGAGTTCTCGATAAGCTCCTTGACCACCGAGGCTGGCCGCTCCACCACCTCACCGGCGGCGATCTTGGAGACGACCTCAGGCGCTAAGACCTTGATCGGCATTTCTTACATTATCCACTTTGCGCCCTGGAAGAAAAGTTCTGAGTAGCCACACTCGCGGCAAATATAGATATCGAATCTATAGTCCGGTCCCAGGAAGCCAAGCTTGCCATACATGGAAAACTGTGCCCGCTTTATTTGTTCACTGCCACATTTGGCGCATTTGGTAGGTACCCAATCCGCTCTATTTGGCATACCCATTGGTATCACCCCCTGGTCAGCGATCTAGGAGACGAATTCAGGCGACAGGACCTTGATGGCCATTTCCTACTTTATCCACTTTGCACCCTGGAAGAAGAACTCTGCGTAGCCGCAGTTCTTGCAAATACAGACGTCGAATCGATAGTCCGGCCCCATAAAGCCAAGCTTGCCATGCATTGATAACGCTTCCTGCCTGAGCTGTTCGTGTCCGCACTTGGCACATCTGGTTGGTAAGTCATGCGTTTTTTTTGGTTTTGCCATTGGGTCACCTCCCATGCTTCTGTTCCCTTATAACTCCTCTTTCACCTTCTGCTTTAGCTCGTAGAGCTTGGTGAGCGCCTCAAGCGGCGTCATGGCATCCACCTGCAGTTGCGCCAGCTCATCTAAAATCGGCGATGAATCCGCAAAGAGGGATATCTGCTGCGGCTGGGATCCTTTTCGTTCTCGACGTGGCCCGTTTCGCTGGCGGTCGTTTTCCAGACTGCAAAGCACCTCCTCAGCGCGGTGAATCACCGAGCGAGGAAGGCCGGCAAGCTGCGCCACATGGATGCCATAGCTCTTGTCAGTGCCGCCAGGCATGATGCGGCGTAAAAATATGACCTTACCGTCCTCTTCAGCTACGGCAACATTGAAGTTCTTTACTCGGGGCAGGAAGTTTGCCAACTCCACCAGTTCGTGGTAGTGGGTAGCAAAGATGGTCTTCGCCCCCATCCCGGGGTGGTGGTGAATGTATTCGGCCACTGCCTG
>JAGMCC010000131.1 GCA_023129355.1 Dehalococcoidia bacterium
TGCGGGAAGCGGCAAATATCTCTGGAATCTATGTTCCCAGCCTGTACCAAGTTGACTATGGTGATGATGGCATCATACTCAGCATTGAGCCCACCGCCCCGGGAGTAAGCCCCAGCATCAGGCGCCGTTTGGTAGCCAACCTGCCCCCGCCACTGACCAGGCCTGTGCTTCCTTATTTGGAGGTGGTGCATGATAGGGCGGCCATCGAGATCCAGCGGGGCTGCACCAGGGGCTGTCGCTTCTGCCAGGCGGGTATCATCTATCGCCCGATCCGGGAGCGGCCTAAGGAGGAGGTCTTGGCGGCAGTGGATGAATTGCTCAGGAATTGTGGCTATAATGAGCTTTCACTACTCTCGTTGAGCACCAGCGACTATTCAGAAATTGAGAGCCTGGTTGGCGTGATATCAGCACGCTATCGAGAGCACAACCTCAAGATATCACTACCCAGCCTGCGAATCGATAGCCTCTCGTTAAGGTTGATGGATACCATTACCTCTGGGAAGAAGACCGGCTTGACCTTTGCCCCTGAGGCTGGAAGTGAGCGGCTACGACGGGTGATTAATAAGAGCGTTTCCCAGGATGATCTAATCCAAACTTTGGAGACTGCTGCGGAGCGGGGTTGGAGCAGCGTTAAGCTTTATTTCATGCTGGGCTTGCCCACTGAGACCCCAGATGACATAGAGAGCATCGTTCACATGGTGCGCCAGAGTGTCCCCGCGCGGAGGAAAGCCGGGGGCAAAGCGCTTCACCTAAAGGTAAGCACGTCGGCTTTTGTTCCCAAAGCTCACACTCCATTTCAATGGGTGGCTCAGCACACTGAAGAGGAGCTAAATGCCAGGATTGAGGCTCTCAGGCTTGGCATGAAAAAGTCAGGGCTGCGCCTGTCATGGCAGGACCCCAAGATGAGCCTGCTTGAAGGGGTGCTGGCGCGGGGAGACCGGCGCCTCTCTGAGGCGATATACCGCGCCTGGCAACTGGGAGCCACCTTCGATGCCTGGAGCGAGCACTTCAATTATGAAAAATGGGGTCGAGCCTTCGATGAATGTGGGCTCGACCCCGATTTCTACGCTAATCGCCAACGCTCCCTTGATGAAATACTTCCATGGTCCCACATCGACGTTGGGATAAGCACTACCTTCCTGAAAAAGGAGTACCAGCGCAACTTACAAGGTACAGAGACCGAGGACTGCCGCTTCGGTCGCTGCACTAAATGCGGGCTAGAGCGCTGGCACCCCGCTTGCCAGAAAAGCTATCAAAATTCTTCTTCTTCTCCGTAAAGCTCCTCCTCAGGAACCTCGGGCCCTCCCCTCTTCGGGAGAACTACGAGCAGGACAATCGCTGCTATGATAATGAGAGCACCCAGCGCGATCAACAGGATATGCCACCACTCCAAAGCGAAGCCCTCCTCTTCGGGGATCGCCTTGCCGGGTGCCGTAGTCGCGTCGGCATTACCCGCCTCGTCCTTTACATCGTCAGATGGGTCCACCGTCTCCCCGCCTTGGATAGCCTCATCCGATCCCAGGGTCACCGTTAACCATTTATCACTGTTACTCCAGCTAAGGTCATCGGCCGTCAATGTGCCGTAGCTATGGCTAGGGTCTGTCGGCAGCCTTGTTTCGATATTGGTTATGGTGATCGTGGCAGTGTCCATCGCCTCGCTGAACTTGAAGATCAGTTTATCACCCTCATTGATAGTGCCCGACTCATCGACATCGGTCCAGGTTATACTGTTCAGGGTTGGTCCGGTGATGTCAGGCGTGGGTGTTGGAGTTGGTGTTGGTGTAGGAGTTGGCGTTAGTCCGGGTGTAGGTGTAGGAGTTGGCGTTGGTGCGGGGGTAGGCGTTGCGGTCGGTGTTGATGGGACCGCCGGGCCAGGCGCCGTGGTATTATCAGGATTGCCCGCCACGTCAGTCACAGCGCTTGTTGGGTCCACCGTATTGCCGACGCTAATGGTCGGGCCTACTCCCAGGGTCACCGTAAGCTGGGATGTAGTAGTCCAAGTATAGGTGAAGGTTGTCCCGTAATCTGTGCCCGTGGCTGAGCTATCAAGCCCGGAATTTATTTCAATTACGCTGTCGAGCGTTGTGGTATCCATCGCCTCGCTGAAGTTAAATCGCAGTATATCACCCACATTGATAGTGTTAGAGCCATCGACATCTATCCAGGTTATGCTTTGCAGGGTTGGTAGAGTGACGTCAGGCGTGGGCGTAGGCGTTGGTGGTGGTGATGGTGTTGGTGGCGGGAGCGTAAGCTTCACTCTAAAGGTGAACTCCCTCTCCGGATTGTCTTCCCATTCACTATTGACTGCCTTATCCCATGCCCCGGCCGCGAGCCAGTAGCGATGGCCATTTTGCCACGCAGGTAGGGGTGGGGTTGTGGTACTGGTAATTTTCCAGCCCTCGCTGGCAGAGTTAAAGGAGCCATCTGTAGCCATAGCGATTACGAGCCCTGGGTCATCACTCCAGGCAGTGCCGTCCCAGATGAGCCCGGTGGAATAATCGACGATCACTATCCATACTCCATTAACCTTGCCTGGCGAAGTATCAGCGGCAGTGCCGGTTATCGATGTCAGGGTGTTGTAGACAGGGTCGGGGATGGCATTGATGCTGCTACCCGGTTCCGTTTCATCGAAGGTGAACTTCACTTCGCTAGTGGTGTCAGTGAGGGGAGTAGAGTCTTGGACCTGGGCCCAGACCGAGTACTTTTTGCTATCTTCCCATCCCGGCACGCTGGAATAAACCCAATCGACTTCATTGCCAGAGCCAAGTAGGGTGGCATCACTCCATGTATCCGCTGTTTCTAGCCAGCCAGCGCCGTTCCAGTATTGACTGTCGGTGTTGCACTTGATCTTCAACCTTACCCAATTGACCGTCTCCCCTGTAGATGCCTTTGAAGTGCCGGTGATCTCTGAAGCGATGTCGGAGAATGTTGTCGCATATTGGGGGATAGGGTCCATGTAGACATCACGCCCGGTGAGCGTCACGTCATAGGTGAAAGTATCTTCCGCAGTGAGGTCTATATTACCCGCTTTATCCACTGCACGGGCCTGAACAGTATAGGTCTCGCCGTGTTTCCAGGGTGACAGGGACGGCGTTGTGCCGGTGATTATCTTCCAGGGGTCGCTGGTCTCATCAAACTTGCCATCTTGTGCCATGGCAGGAAACCATACCTCATCCGCGATCCAGGCCGTGCCCAACAAGTAGAACCCATCACTGCGGCTAATCGATACCCGCACCGCATCGATCTTGCCCGGTGTAGTATCCTCGGCAGTACCGGTTATCGAAGTGAGGGTCGTGGTTGGAGTAGCGGGATAAGGGTCAGCGATGGCATCGATTGTGGTATTTGGAATCGTCTCGTCGATGGTGAAGCTCTCTTTATATGAAACGGGATCGGGATTGCCACCCTCATCCAGTGCCTTGGCCTCAATGTAGTAGGTCTCGCCATCATCCCACGGTATTGCGCTCGTGTCGTAATCCCAGTCCCAGTGCCAAGGCACCGCTGTTGGTGGATTGGCACTGGCGTCGCCCCATTTCACAACGTCCGCTAACCAATCGGCACTGTCCTCGTCCCAGTAGTAGGTGGTGGTGCCGTCCTTGTACGAGATCTGCACCTTCACGATATCGATATCGAGCGGCGCACTGGAAGAAGAAGTGCCCGTGATCAGGGTAAGGGGGTTGACATAATCGGGGATGGGGTCGATGTAGGTATCCGGTGGCGCCAGAGCTTGCGCTGGTACGCTCAGCGCTATTACAGGCGTCAGGGCAAACACTAGAATTAGTGCTACCACGATGCGCCATGCTGGGTTAAACCT
>JAGMCC010000132.1 GCA_023129355.1 Dehalococcoidia bacterium
TTTTACCCGCTGGCTTTGACAGGGCCTCCATCATCTTCTCGATGTGGATAGACTGGATATCGGTGAGGTCTGTTAAAACCTCGTCCAGAACCCGGCGCAGCAGGTGGCTCTGGAGCGCCGGGTGCAGCGATAGCAATGCTTCACTGTCGAGAAGTATTCCGTTGGGCTGCTCCCTAACCACCCTTTCCCATACCAGGGAGACCCCCTCCTCAAGGTAGGAGAGTTCATCGGCAGCAGTACGCGCGGTGCGCATCAGGGCATCGCCGATATTCTTGTTGTAGCTTTGAAGGAGCGGTATAAGTTCATAGCGAAATCGATTTCGGGTATAATCGAGTGAGTAGTTTGAGAAATCGCTCCGCGGGCTGAGATCGTAGGCGCGGCAGTATTCCTCGGTCTCCCTCCTGGCAACCTCCAGGAGCGGTCTCACCACCACCAAAACGCCGCCTCCCGGTGGGCGCAATGAGGTAATTGTCCCCATTCCCCTCAGCCCTGTCAGACCGGTGCCGCGCACCAGGTGCATCAGGATGGTCTCCACCTGATCGTCCTGAGTATGACCCAAGGCAATACCCACTGCCCCGACGGATTCTGCCACCTGGGAGAAGAAATCGTATCTCACCTCCCGAGCCGCCTCCTCCAGAGATAGGCGATGCTCCTTGCGATAGGCCTCCACATCCCGCTTCTCCACGGTCACCGGAATGCCTAGAGTGCCAGAAAACTCGGCGACATAGCGAGCATCGGCATCGGAGTCAACGCCGCGCAGCATGTGATTCAGGTGCGCCACATGAAGGCTCACCCCCAGGGAGTCCCTAAGCTGATGGAGGATGTGCAGCAGGCAGACCGAGTCGGGGCCGCCGGAGACCCCAACCAGCATTTTTGGTTTTTCACCCGCTTTTCCCGGGATCAGGCCCTCACTTTGTATGAAGCGAAAAACTCGTTGCTTCAAATCCTCCATGGCTCAACCACCGCTCTCTAAATGGCAGGTATCATTAAACAGTACCAGGGAGGCGCCACGCTCCCCAAAATCGAGGATGCTTATCGAGGCAACACTCAGCCGTAACCTTCTAAAATTGGATGGTCTCATTCCCAATGCCCTTGAGATAATGCTCAAGATAGCTAAGCTATGACTTACCAGGATAACCACCCCATCGGGGTGCTCACCAACTATTCTCTCCGCCGCAGGCCAGGTCCTCTCCTGAAGCTCGGTCATGGACTCACCACCGGGCATCCTTAAAGAAGGGTTGTCCTTCATCCACTCCTGCAAGAAATCGCCATAGCGCTCCATTACCTCCTCAAAGGTGAGCCCCTCCAGTTCCCCGGCGTCGACCTCCTTGAGGGCATCATCTGTCACCACTTCCAGCCCGTGACCACGTGCGATCGCAGTAGCCGTTTCCCTGGCGCGCCTCAGCGGGCTGGAGTAGATGGCGGACACCTTCTCATCACTTAATGCCCGGGCTAACCGCGCTACCTGTTTGCGCCCGTTATTGTTTAGCGCAATCTCGGTATGTCCCACAACGCGGTTCTCCCGGTTCCACCTAGTTTCACCATGTCTCACCAGAATAAGCCTCATCTTTCCCCTTCCTCGTATCGGCGAGCCCGCGCCACCCTCCTGAAATACGGGGGATGGTTATAGAAGAGTAGCTCCACCCAGCGACCGGGCTGCGCCTCAGACAGGTTCTGATTGGTGAGCTTGGTCATCACCGTGGTAAATCCCCGGGGGTTATCGGTCAGGGTCAAGGCATACTCATCGGCAGCACCCTCAAGGTAGCGACTGTAGGCATTGCTCAGCGGCTCCAGAAGCAGGGCGAAGCCACCCAATACCAGAGCAAACAGGGGGAAGGCAGCGACATCGCTTATCCCGTTAAAGTCAAAATAGGGCACGCTAACCTTCAGCACCATATGCACCAGGTAAAATCCCATCAGCATGGCCACCGCCTGAAGCGCCATGAGCCTAGCGATATCGCGATGGACATGATGCCCCAGCTCGTGAGCCACGATGACCTCGATCTCCTCCGGGGAGTACCGCTCCAGGAGGGTATCGCCAATGACGACGCGCCTGGTGTTTCCCAGTCCCATAAGGGCAGCATTACCCGTAGTTGCTTTGCTGCTTAGATTTATGGTGAACACCCCCACCACCCGCGTCCCCGCCCTTTCCGCAAGGCGCACCAGTCTCTCCTCCAGGCTGGCGTCGGCGAGCGGCGCCATCCGGTAGAAAAGGGGCACAATGGTAATCGGTGCCAGATTGGTCAACACCGCAGTGAGCAGGATAAGAAAGGCAGCAGCGAGGAGCCACCATAGCTCAGGGAAGCTCGCCAGAAGCCAGTAAACAAACACCATGACCCCGACACCCAGAAGCAAGCCCAAAACCCCTGCCTTCACCCCATCAAGGAGCCAGCCCCTCAGGCTTTGGCGCAAAAGGCCGAAGCGACGGGGCAGCACAAGCCCTCCGTAGACGCTGAGGGGGGCGGATATAATCCCAAAACACAGCATCAGGGTGGCGAAGTAAAGGGCCACCCTCAAAGGCTGTGGCAAGCCCAGCAGGTCCCGCAGGCCAGTGGAGAGCGGAGTTAGCAATAGGACCAGGACCAATAAAGCGGAGAGTCCTAGTCCAAAAAAAGAGAGATGACGCATCATCCTGGCGTAATCTCTGGCCTTCTCCTGCCTTTCCGAATCGAGCTCCGCCATGCTACCCGCCTGCCAGGATCAACTTGGTCCGGTGGATCGACCTCGGGGGATCGGCAAAACCCAGGGCCAAAGTTACCTGCTCCGCTCTCCCTGTAGCGGAGCTGTCAGTGCGCAGGCGCATCCCCAGGGTGCACCTGGACTCCTGCCACTCAATAAGCCAGAGCCTATCCACCAGGGAGCGAAGGTCATAGTGGCGCATCTCATGGTCCCTCCGATGCTGCCAGGGCAACTGCTTTTTCGCCATGAAGGAACGAAGCGCCTCCTCCACCTCCTGCTCCCGCTTATCGGCAGCTAATTCGACCCGGTATTCCGCCTGCCTGACCTGCGATTGCAGCGAGGGAAGCGGCAGCGCCACCTGCGCCACCCCTGCGATGCTAATACCGCGGGGCAACTGCTCGCCAACCATCTTAATAAAGAAATAGGGGGAGGCCTTCTTCTGGAGCAGAATGTCCATCAGTTCCCCATCGCTGGTCACCCCAATGGGGAGGGGCGCCGCAATGGAGATTCTGGGGTGCGGGCTGAATCCCTGGGAGTAGGCCAGCGGGATATCGGCACGCCTCAGTGCCCGCTCCCACAACCGCATTAAATCGAGATGAGAGAGATACTTAACCTCATCGCCCCGAGAAAAGGTGATGCGCAGCCGCTGCATGCTACTCCCTGGTCACCAGGATCTTCTCGATCCTCAACCCCCCCATCTGAGTGACCGCCAGCTTCAGACCACCATACCTCACCTGCTCCCCTTCCTTGGGGATACGACCAAGAAGGCTGAGCAGGAAGCCGGCTACGGTGTCATAATCGCCGGTGGGTAACTCAAGTCCCAGCTCCTCATTGGCCTCCTCCACCCGCATGCCGCCATCGATCTGAATCGTCCGGTCATCGATAACCTCGAAGTCCTTGTCCACCTTCACCAGCTCATCCCCCATCTCACCCACGATCTCTCCCACCAGCTGCTCCATGGTCACGATCCCACTGGTGACACCGAACTCGTCAACCACCACCACCATGGGGTAGCCCTGTGACTGCATCTCGGCGAAAAGCTGGGCGATGCGCTTCGTCTCCGGGACAAAGAGAACCGGACGCACCAGATCATCGATAGTACCCCTTTTATCCAGCGA
>JAGMCC010000133.1 GCA_023129355.1 Dehalococcoidia bacterium
CTCTCGCAAAGCGGAGGGGTCGCGATGACAGTTTCAATGAGCGAATAATAGTGTATCACCAATGTACTGGACGGGTACATCTCCTTGACCCCTTACTACCCCTAGCCTATAATAGCAGGCGATGCTCGAGAAATTAGCGGAAATCAAGTCTAAGGCGATCGATGAGCTGAGCAACCTTTCTGACCTCAGGGAACTCGAGGCTTGGCGGGTTCGCTACCTGGGTAAAAAGAGCGAGCTTACCCAGATTCTGAGGGGGCTGGCATCACTTCCCCTAGAGGAAAGGAAAGCGGTGAGCGCCTCCGCTAACGAACTCAAAGCCTTTTTCGAAACTTCCCACCGGGAAAATAAGGAATCGCTTAAAGAGCGGACTTACCGAGACCTTGAGACAACCGTAAAGGGCGAAAAAATCGATGTCACCCTCCCCGGTCGCCCCATCCCCCTGGGCCGCCTCCATCCCACCACCCAGATGCTTCGCAAGATCTGCGACATCTTCGTCGCCCTCGGCTTCCAGGTGGTGGAGGGACCGGAGGTGGAGTGGGACTACTACAACTTTGAGGCATTGAATATCCCCCCCGATCACCCCGCCCGCGATATGTTCGCTACCTTCTGGATCGATGCCGAGAGTGGCCAGCGCCCCATGCTCCTTCGCACACACACCTCCCCGATGCAGATCAGGGTTATGGAACGGACGCGGCCCCCGGTGAGGGTGGTGGTACCGGGAAAGGTCTACCGCTACGAGGCAACAGATGCCACGCACGAATCCATGTTCTATCAGATCGAGGGGCTCGCCGTCGATGAGCACACCACCTTCTCCGATCTCAAAGGGACCCTTTATGAGTTTGCCAAGCGCCTATTCGGCGAGGAACGCCAGGTGCGATTTCGCTGCGACTACTTCCCCTTTGTCGAGCCCGGGGTAGAGATGGCCATTGACTGTATGGTATGCGGCGGCTCTGGGTGTCGGCTCTGCTCAGGCACCGGCTGGATCGAGATCCTGGGCGCTGGCATGGTGCACCCCGATGTCTTGAGACGTGTTGACTATGACCCGGAGGTCTATACCGGTTTTGCCTTTGGCCTGGGGCTAGAGCGAATCCCCATGCTCATGTATGGCATTGATGATATTCGCCTTTTTTATTCCAACGACCTGCGATTCTTGAGGCAATTTTGAGCTACACAACTGGGCATCTCGATGAAGGTAAAAGTTAAAGACCTGAAGCCGGGAATGAAAATAATGCTCAAGCAGAAATCGGTCACAGTTTCGAACTTGAGACAGTGCCCTCAGTGCCATACTCCAAATTATTGTGAAATCCACAATTATGTCTACATCAAATGGGTTAAGAACGAGATGTTTGGATTTCTTGGAGAGCACGCTGAGGTAGAGCGAATCTAATGAAAGCACCTATTAGTTGGCTTCGAGAATATGTTGAAATCGCTCTGCCCCCTGATGAGTTGAGCGAAAAATTGACTATGTCCGGTACTGAGGTATCAGGTTTAGAGGCTAGCGGCGGCTGGGATAACATCGTGGTCGGCGAGGTGGTCGCCATCGCGCCCCACCCCAACGCAGACCGCTTAACGCTCGCTACCGTCGATCTAGGAGGAGAACGCCTCACCTCAGTGTGCGGTGCGCCCAACGTTGACATCGGGCAGAAGGTCCCCTTCGCTCACAGCGGCGCTCAGCTCATCGACCCCGAGAGCGGCGAACTCGTTAGGCTCAAAAAAGCGAAGATCCGCGGCGTCGCCTCCGCGGGGATGATCTGCTCTGAGAGGGAGCTGGGTATCTCCGACCGCCATGAAGGGGTCATGGTCCTGCCCCCTGATGCCCCCTCAGGCACCCCCCTCAGTGAGTACCTGGGCGATACCACCCTCGACCTGGATATAACGCCTAATCGCCCTGACCTCCTGTCCGTCATCGGCATCGCCCGCGAGGTGGCCGCGCTAACCGGGAAAGCTATAAATATTCCTGATACGCTATATGCTGAGTCAGGAGAATCCATAGTAGGAAAAGCCTCGGTTGAGATCCGCGACCCTGACCTTTGCCCACGCTACTGCGCCACCCTGATCACCGATGCCAAGGTAGGCCCTTCACCTCCCTGGCTGGAGCAGCGCCTGCTGGCCTGCGGCATGCGCCCGATCAACAATATCGTCGATGTCACTAACTACGTCATGCTGGAGTATGGGCAGCCCCTCCATGCCTTCGACTTCGAGAAAATCAGCGAGAAAAATATAATCGTGCGCCGTGCACGAAATGAATCTATTATCACCCTCGATGGCATGGGGCGAGACCTCTCCAGCGATATGCTGGTGATCGCCGATGGCAAGAGACCGGTGGCGATCACCGGGGTCATGGGGGGTGCCGAGAGCGAGGTCACAGAAGACACGACCGCAGTCCTGATCGAGTCAGCGAACTTCAATCCGGCCAGCATCCGGCGCACCTCAATAAAATTCAAGCTGGGTAGCGAGGCATCGCTCCGCTTCGAGAAGGGCTTGAGCGCCGAGCTTCCCCTGCCAGCGCTGAGGCGCGCTACCCAGATGATGGCCGAGCTCTCAGGTGGCAAGATAGCCAGGGGCATCATCGATGTTTATCCCGGCAAACTGGAAGTGAAACCTATCTCATTGACCACGAAGCAGGTTACGCGTATCCTGGGTATCAAGATAACGCGCGAAAAAGTAGCAAAGGTGCTCGGCTCTCTAGGGTTTCAGTGCGAGCGTGTGAGCCCTACAGAGCTTACAGTCGCCATCCCCTATTGGCGCACCGATGTTCGCCTCGCAGAAGACCTGGTGGAAGAGATTGCGCGCATCATCGGTTACGATGACCTCCCCACCACCCTGCCCAGCGGCGCGCTGCCCCGGTATAAACCCGACCCGATGCGCGCGCTCATAGAAAAGGTGAGCAATATACTCGTTGGCTGCGGCATGCAGGAGGTGATCACCTATTCACTGACCAGCCTGGTTATGCTGCGTAAAGTAACCCCCCAGCCTACCCCGCTAAAAGTAGCCAACCCCATAACTACGGAGCAGGAGTATCTGCGCACTACCCTGCGACCCGGGCTTCTACAAACCCTCTCCTCCAATGAGAAGCACGAAGATAACGGCATCAGGCTGTTCGAGGTGGGCAAAGTTTACCTTCCCCTGGAGGGGAACCTCCCTGAGGAGCGCCACACGCTGAGCGGGGTCTTATGCGGCACACGCCTCGACCAGTCCTGGCATGGCGAGAGCGAGAGGCTAGATTTCTTCGATGCCAAGGGGGTTGTGGAGACCCTCCTGGAGCGCCTGGGGGTTGCGGCAAGGTTTGAGCCCTCGGAGGATAAGACCTTCAGTCCCGGCAGCAGGGCGACTATCGTGGTTGGAGGCGAAAGTGTGGGGACTTTAGGGGAGCTTCATCCCAGGGTGGCCGAGCGCTGCGACATCTCCTCCCGCCCCGTTTACCTTTTCGAAATCGATCTGGAAAGGCTGCTTCCCGCTACAATGGCCCCTCTTAAATATCGCCCGATACCAAAATTCCCCATCACCCTGCGGGACATCGCCGTCGTGGTGAACGCAGAGACGCCTTCAAAGAGGGTGCAGGATATTATCGAGGGCTCTCCCCTGGTAGCCAGGGTCACCCTCTTCGATGTCTATACCGGCAAGCAGGTGCCCGCTGGAAAGAAATCCCTTGCCTTCAGAGTCCTTTATCAATCGCCCAGCCGCACCCTCACTGATGAAGAGGTGAACCGTGCCCAGCAGGAGATAGTAAGCCGTTTATCACGAGAGCTGGGCGCTACTCTGCGGCAGTAAGCCCCCGCCCG
>JAGMCC010000134.1 GCA_023129355.1 Dehalococcoidia bacterium
AGACAGCCTCGCAGGGTGCCGCTAATTGGTGCTGAGGATTTCGTCTAAAGCCTTCTTGAGATCGGCTTTAGGTCTGAAGCCCACAATCTGACCTACCGGCTTGCCATCTATAAACAGAAGCATGGTGGGGATGGCGGAAATGCCATACTTGGTGGCATTCCGGGGGCCATCATCGACATTTAGTCTGGCAATGCCTAACCTCCCTTTATACTCCTCTGCCAGGTCGTCCAGTATCGGGGCCACCGCTTTGCACGGGGCGCACCAGGGGGCCCAGAAATCCACCAGCATCGGTGTTTCCGCCTGAAGCACCGTTTGGTCAAAGGTGTTGTCGTCAATTTCTACTGGTTTTTCCATAAATACCCCTTTCCGTTAGCTAATCCCTGTCTTTATCGCCTCCACCACCCCCTGCTCTACCGCCCGTTTCGCCATGAAGACGGCGTTCTTGATTGCCTTGGCCTCGCTGTACCCGTGGGCGATGATCACATTCCCGTTTACCCCCAGGAGGGGCACCCCACCGTGCTCGGCCGAATCCAGGGCCTGGATCGCAGTGCGAATGCTACGCTCCACGATCATCCTGAACAGGGGTAATCGTGCGAGCTCCTGGCGCAGCGACTGGATTACCATCTCCCCGATCCCCTCGCCAGTCTTAAGCACCACATTGCCGGTGAAACCATCGGTGACGATCACGTCAGCGACACTGCGGGGGATATCATTTCCCTCCACGTTGCCCACGAAGTTCAGGCCGGTGTCTTTCAGCAGTTGGTGGGTCTCGCGCACCAGAAGGTTCCCCTTGTTTTCTTCCACCCCGATAGAGAGGAGGCCAATTCGCGGGCGTGTCAGTCCGAAAATCCTTTCCATATAAACGCTGCCCATTTGAGCAAATTGAACTAGCTGGCTCGGTTTGCAATCGGCGTTGGCTCCTAAATCGATCAGGAGCACGGAGTGCCAGGGGAGGACAAAAAGGAAGCCCAGGGCGGGGCGCTCAATCCCCTCGATACGCTTTAGGGTAAGCGTGGCGGCGGCCATTACCGCCCCACTATTGCCTGCCGAGACAAAGGCGGAGGCATTGCCATTTTTTAGGAGGTTTATGCCCACTACAATGGATGAATCCTGCTTCTCGCGCACCGCCTGGGCGGGGTGATCCTCAAATTCCACCACCTCACTGGCATCGACAACGGAGAGATCAGAACGCTGTTCTTTTAGCTCCGCCGCAATGGCGCTCCGTTTACCTACCAGCACTACCTCTACCCCCAGCTCGCGGGCAGCCGCCACTGCTCCCCGCACTACCTCTCGGGGAGCATTTTCCCCTCCCATAGCATCCAACGCGATTCTCATCTTAAGTGCCCGCGCTTTCCCATAGGTCGCATCGCCCACCCCATCGGGCAAGCACCTTACCCTCCTCGAAGACCTGGGAGATCTCACACACACTGGGGCAGGCCTTGCATTCGAAGGAGGAGGTGCGAAAATTGGCTTCCGCCGCCGTGAACCCTTTGAACCTTGTCCCGTTGCCCCGAATCGCCATCTCCTCATGGGTAAGAAGAGCTACCCCGATAGCCCCCAGCACCTCATGGTGGGGGGGCACGATTACCTTGGTGCCCAGGGTTTCCTCGAAAGCCCTCACCATGCCCTGGTTAAAGGCGACACCCCCCTGAAACACGATGGGGGGCCGAATCTCCATCCCCAGGCCTACATTGTTCAGGAAATTTCGTACTAGGGCCTGGCAAAGGCCGTAGGTAATATCCTCGATGTGGTGCCCCATTTGCTGCTTATGGATCATGTCTGACTCAGCGAAGACGGTGCACCGCCCGGCGATGCGCACCGACTTTTTACTCTGAAGTGCCTCCTTGCTGAAATCCTCGATCGGCATATTCAGGCGTTGCGCCTGCTGATCGAGGAAGCTTCCCGTGCCCGCAGCGCAAACCGTGTTCATCCCAAAGTCGGTAACGATGCCCCCTCTAATCATGATCATCTTTGAGTCCTGCCCCCCGATCTCGATAACGGTCTGCACATCGGGGACGAAGTGAACTGCGGCCACCGCTTGGGCGCTGATCTCGTTCTTGACCACATCGGCGCTCACCATCACCCCCGCCAGGTAGCGTGCGCTTCCGGTGGTGCCAACGCCTTTAATCTGGGCCTCCGCAGGTAGCCTTGTCGCCAGCTCCTTAAGGCCCTGCTGGATCATGGCGATGGGCCTGCCCTGGGTGCGCAGATAGAGGGAGGTAACGAGCCGGTCCTCCTCATCGAGTGCCGCAAGCTTGGTGGTCACCGAGCCCACATCGATGCCTAAGTACATCCCGTTATTTGGCGGCAAGAAACTCCTCCTTGATCCTGGCCATTGTCCCCGGCTGTCCAATCAGGTCAACCACTGTCATCGCCAGGGCTTTCGCCCCATCGAGGAGCCCGCGATTTCCCTCAGCCGAGGCCGCGGCCGCGGCGAACTCCGGGGAGTGGAGCAAAACATCCAGCGGGGCGATGGCTACCATAGGGTGAATGGTGGGCACCAACGCGCTTACATTGCCCGCATCGCTGGAGCCAAGCGCTGTCTCTAAGGGGGGGCCCAAATTGCGTCCCAGGGTCTCCATATTCTTGGTGAGTACCTCTGCCAGAGCAAAGTTGGTCTTGAGCGGGGCGTAGTATGCCGTCCACTTGTACTCCAGGCGAGCCCCCGTAGCCAGAGATGCTGCTTTAAAACAGTTTAGCACCTTCTCCATTAATTCATCAAGGTAGGTCTTATCCTCGGCGCGCACCAGGAAGCTCCCCGCAGTATAGGAAGGCACGATATTTGCCGCATCGCCCCCCTGGGTGATGATGCCGTGGATGCGCGCCTGCACCCTGATATGCTGCCTGAGAGAATTGATCCCGTTAAAGGCCTGGATCATCGCTTCCAGGGCATTGACCCCTTCCTGAGGATAGGCGGCGGCGTGGGCCGCTTTGCCCTTGAATTGCACCTCCAGACCGATGCAGGCTAGGGCTTTGATGCTTGACATGTCCACCACGCTGGGGTGCACGATCATGGCGGCATCTATATCTTCGAAGGCGCCCCTTTCCGCCATGATCACCTTGCCCCCGTAAAGCTCCTCGGCGGGGGTGCCGATAACGACCACGCTACCTCCCGCCTCGTCGATGGCACCCCTTACAGCAACGGCGGCGCCCACCGCAGCGGTAGCGATTATGTTGTGGCCGCAGGCGTGTCCCATCTTGGGCAGGGCATCGTATTCGGCAAGAAGGGCGATGGTCGGTTTCGCTGAGCCATAGCTCCCGCGAAAAGCGGTGGCCAACTGGCAAATCCCCTTTTCCACCTTAAAACCGTTTCTCTCCAGGTACTCCGTCAGCCAACCGGATGCCTTTACCTCATGGAAACCGAGCTCGGGGTTTTGGTGAATCCTCAGGCTCAGCTCAATAAGCTCCTCCCGGTGAGCATCCACCCCCCCGGTCGCCATCGATTTCAGCTTCTCTATATCCATTTTTTCGCCCTAAACCCGCGTTCTTTTTGAACCGTCGCCTTGATATTAGAGATCGGCTTCTGGTCACCTAGCGACCAGAACGAAATACCCTCGGCGATTATTATAAACCGATGAAGCAGACATTTCTAGTTCTAATGATGGACACGGTATTGCCCCAAGATCAGCAGCGAGGTATAATTGCGCCGCCTCTTGAAGGTGAGGGAAGTGGATCGATTTACCCTGGAGCGCTATCGCGG
>JAGMCC010000135.1 GCA_023129355.1 Dehalococcoidia bacterium
GGGGGCTACCCGAGAATGGGTAGCTCCTCTCTTATTAGCCCATAGCATTGACAGGCTATGCCCCCAGCAGTATCATCACTACCACAAGATAGCAGGGGATAGGAGGTAGGAAAACATGAGCGAGAAAACGGGTTTGAATTCAATTATTCCAAGCGGAAAAGAAATCGGTTTCATCGTTATTAGGGGATTTGCGCTTTTCCTGAGCGTTTCAGGCATGGTTGGCATGGCACTCATCCTCGGTCCGCTTAACCATATCCTGCAAGATATGGAATTTACCCTGGTTTTCGGAAGTAAGGCTGCCGCTTTCTTTTCATGTCTGGGGCTTGCCGTCGTAGGAGGCGCTTTGGACTTCTTCGCCAACCTGGGTATAAAAGGATTGGAGAAACAGCGATAGCTTGCCTTCGAGAATGATGACACACTTTACATCATGTAATCCGCAAGCGGCGCACGTTTTTGCCAAAGCGTTGAAGCCATTCCTCATTCTTCTAATAATAACTTCGATACATCGAATAGCTATGAATCTAAGGGAGCTACATATCTTATCAAAAGCTCCCCAGTATAGCTGCGTTTTCAACCCAATGGCGGCTTGTAAAACTTCAGGCTATCATTAAAGCTGACAGAGCAACTTGCCTAGCCAGGGGGCTTTTGAGCACCACGCGGAAGCCCAAATCTGCCTGATGTGGGATATTCTTCAGAAGTTCGGTATCGCGGCAGCCTTGGTGGCGGGCGTTCTGGCGTACCTGTTCCGCAGGAGGTTGATACACCAAGAATAGCAAAACTAACAGCAAGACATTATGGGGTGGACAGAAACGTCCACCCCTGCTTTTATCTAATATTTGATGCCATATAGCAGAACTTTATCTTACTAGCACAACCTCACGTTGCAATTTTGTAACTACATGTCGAACGCACACAAATATTCTGCTACTGCTGCACCCGGTTATGACGCAACCACATCCACAACCCTTGCTTTTTTCTCTTCAAGCATTTATGCTAGCGCTACACTACTGCAAAGGAGAATCAGGATGGCAGACAAATATGAAGCAATCATTATCGGGGCAGGCCCAGGAGGTGTAACATGTAGTGCCCTGCTGGCCAAGAAAGGGCTGAAAGTACTCCTGCTGGAGAAGAACCAGCGAGTTGGTGGCAAGGGAATAACGGTGCAGTCAAAGGGATTCAAGTCCGAGATGTTTGCCATGGCCGGCGTGCCTGCTCATGAAGGAGCATGGCTAGAAGCGTTCCGGGCGCTGGGAATTGAGGACAGGTATCGGGTGGTAGCAAAGCCGCTGGCCTTGGTCTCTCGCCATCCAGGAGAGAAATGGCAAATTGTGCAGACACAATCCAACGATCCGGACCAGCAGGCCGATCCACTGGCACCGATAACCTGGTGCATGAACGACAAAGAAAAGGAGATCTCTCTGAGAATACTTGCCGAGATATTCACTATGTCCCCGGAGCGGATAGCCGAACTGGACGACGTGAGTGTACACGATTTCATCACCCGGTATGAAGATCTGCCCAAACCTCTCTATGGTTTCTTTGCCTACCTGGCCAACACCTCGATGGCAGGTATCATCGAAACGGCCAGCATGGCGGCACAAATAAGGTTCATGCTCAGTGTTATGCAGAAGCCGTTGGGCTATCCCAAGGGCGGATTCGGGCGAATGATGGAGGATATGGCGGAGGTGCTCAAGGCCCACAACGGGGAAGTCAAGCTTCGGGCCAGGGTGGAGAAGATCGTGGTAACAGACGGGCAGGTGGAGGGGGTACTCACCAAGGACGGTCTGTTCAAAGCGCCTATCGTGGTAAGCAATGCCGGGATCCAGCCCACCGTACTCAAGCTGGTGGGAGCGGAGCATTTTGACCGTGCTTATATAAACTATGTCAAAGACCTGCTCCCCAGCCTTGGATTCGTATGCATGCGCTACCTCCTCAACAAGCCGGTTCTGGAGTACGCTCTCTATCAGGTATGGTCTCAACAGGCATGGTGGAACCTGGAAGAATACAAAAAAGCCCGGGCCGGGAAACTGACCGAGGACGTCATCTTCACCGTCTCGGTTCCCTCCAATTTTGACCCGGAGATGGCGCCGCCCGGAAAACAGATCGTTGTAGTCGGTGCCACCAGCTCACCAGACCCTCAGGACAGGATGCTCAAGCCTGTGTTTGCCAAAATGGACCAGCAAATGTGCGAAGTATTTCCCGAGATGGTTCCCCACATTGAATCGAGGGTCGGGCTGGTGGGTCCCGCGCAGATATCAGGCATCTCGCGCGAGCAGGTGATGCCGGGCCGGGGCGGTGAAGGTGTAGGGCTGGGGATGAGCGTGGGGCAGACAGGCAGGAATAAACCTTCTGCCAGAGCACCGATACGGGGTCTCTTCTATGTGGGCTTCGATGCCGGCGGCAGAGACCTGATGGGCACCCATCAGGCGGTTGACTCGGGCATGAACGTGGCGGAGATCGTCCATCAGTATCACCGCGGGAAGCAGCAAGCTGGCGGGAAATGAGCACTAAAGACTGATGCCTGTCACCCCAATGGCGGCTTATAAAACTTCAGGCTATCACTGAAGCTTACAGAGCGAGTATATCGCTTTTTATATCAATGGCTTGTTATTAATTTAGCTGGGTTATGCATGTATGAGTATATTGCAGGGAAAATTTAATGAAAAAGAAACAATCTCCCTAAAAAGGATAACGTCTAGCCAGTGTTACGCACACTGGCGTTGTACTGTAATATTCGGCACCGGGGTATTCACTTTTACTGACAAAATCGAGATATGGGGCATAATTCCAAATCTAATTCTGGGAGCGCCGGCTAGGGCCCTGCGTAGGAATGGGGGGCGAAAGTTCAATTCAGCCTGCTTAACTACTCGTCCTCTATCCCTAGCTCCTTAATATAATCGATGGTATCCTGCACCGTCTTTATCCCCTCTGCATCCTTATCCGGTATTCGTAACTGCCTGTTGTCATCGCTGAACTCCTCCTCGATGGCCATAATCAGCTCCACCAGATCCAGGGAGTCAGCGTTCAGGTCATCGACATAGGAGATATCGGGTATCACCTGCTGCTCCTCGACGCCTAATTGATCTACGATGATCTTCTTTAGCCTTTCGAAGACGGTGGCCACCTTTTCACCCCCTTTCTCTACTTGATTGGGCGCTAACCGTGCCCAAAACCCCGTTTATGAATTTCGCCGAGTTATCGCTGCCAAAGGTCTTGGCCAGCTCTACGGCTTCATTGATGGCCGCCTTAACCGGCACCCTATTATTCAACGAAATCTCGAAAATGGCAAGCCTCAGGATGTTCCTGTCGACAATCGCCAGTTGCGCTACCGGCCAGGCCGGGGCATAGGTCTGAATTATGCTATCAATCCTACCCTTGTTTGTCAACACGCCATCGACCAGCTCGCGGACGAATACCTCCCCATCTGAAGGCAGCGCTGCCTCTGTCACCAGCCGCGACACGGTCTCCCCGGCATCGTGGCCTACCGAGTCCACCTCGAAGAGTGCCTGAAGCGCGATAACCCTCGCCTTTCTCCTGGTCCCCATTTTCGCTTTTTCGCCCGTCCTCAAACGCTTTTTATTAAGTATGCGTCTCCACCAAATCACAGAGTTTAGTATAAAGCATCTGCCCAGTACGAAAAAAGCTCGCCTACCC
>JAGMCC010000136.1 GCA_023129355.1 Dehalococcoidia bacterium
TAGACTGCCTTCACCGCATAGCGCGATGGCGCTCCCATAAATAGGAGCATGTCGTAGATCTCATCAGGGGCGTCAAGGGTGATCTTCTTGTGCTCCTTGACATCGTGAATCTCGAAGCGAAAGCCCTGATGCATGTTCTCGGCAATCACCAGACCAATGGTGTTAAAGGGGTCGGCGAACATCTTATAGAGGGGTAGGTTCCATGCCCCCGCCGATGTCTTATCGGCCATGAAGATGATAATAGGCTCCGACCCCCTCTCCTCAAACTCCATTTCGGCAACCCCGGGCCCCATCCCCTTAACATTTCCTGAGAAGGCATCGGCCAGGAGATCCTGCCCTGCGCCGTGGAGCTTCAGTTCCTTGGCCACCTTAGTGCAATCCAGGAAGGTATCCCATGCGAATTTGTGGATTTTCTCATCCTCCTCACCATGCTGGTGGGTCATGATTAGTTGCAGGTCGTCGCCGCACCTGGTAACATGGAAATCCACTAGCAGCTTATCACGCTTTGCCTTCGACAGGCGCTCATTAGCCTTCTCCAGGACGAGGGGATGTGAGCTGGAGTGCCCCACATAGCCGCCAATATCAGCCTTGATTACACTTAGAGTAATCATCTCGTTCCTCCTTTCACTGCTGATTTCAGTACTCGATACCTTTTCTTGCCTTTATCCCCTTCTGATAGGGGTGCTTGACCTCGACCATCTCGGTGACTAGGTCAGCCCTTTCGATAAGCCTCTGATCGGCATAGCGACCGGTGAGGATAAGCTCCACATTTTGGGGCTTTTCCTCGATTAGCTTTAATAAATCTTCAACCTCGATGAGCTTCCAGGCAACAGCGACGTTTACCTCATCGAGCACTACCAGGTCGAATTTACCGCTGGCGATCGCCGCTCTAGCTGCCTGGAGCGCCTCTCCTGCTTGCTCCCTTTCCTCCGCCTTCACATTCTGAGGGTCGACGAACTGTTCGTGCCCAAAACTTTGGAAGCTTACATTGGCCAACTGGGGCAGCATGTTTCGCTCCCCATAGGGATAATTGCCCTTCATAAAGAAAATGATATGCACTCTAAGTCCATGCCCCAGGGCACGTAACACCATCCCCAATGCCGTAGAGGTCTTGCCTTTACCGCTGCCGGTGAAGATTTCCACCAGCCCCTTAGCGAATGGTTTATCGGTCATTGGAGTATAAAAAACCCATCCGCATTTTTCGTTCTATTTGTGGCCTTTTTCCAACTCATCGGGGTATCCTCATCGTTGGTTGTTGTTAATCAAACAGCCAGAGTTTCAGTTGAGCTGCTCGCAGCCTTATTCTCTCTAGATGCAACCTTTCGAGTTTCTCGTAGCATTAGTTTTTCCCTATTCGACAATTCGAACTTTTCCGAAGGTTCGAAATAACGGACGGCGTTGACGAAATGTCCAGTTGGGGTTTAGGAGAATACCATGAACCTGGGGCTAGATCAGTTTAGGCATCACTGTATAGGTATCGGGTGTCTTGCCCCGCAACGACCTTGTATATTCTTCGAGTGCCCCACGCCGCAACGTCTCTAAATGTGCCCTCAGGCAGTCCTGGTCCTTATCAGACAAGTAAGACATGACCTTGACAATTGTATCTGTTTTCATTGCCTGACGTAAGGCCTCCTCACCTTTGTCGGTCAATGTGATTCTTACTATGTTCTTCCTTTCGAGATCCTTTGTTTTCCTCAGCAGGCCTTGCTTCTCCATTCGAATTAGCAGAGCGGATATTGTATGGGGCTCTTTAATGAGCCATCGGGATATCTCAGCCGGGGTTGATTGCTTACCAGTAGTAGTCTCGATGGCTTTCGCTATGTACAGTATCGTAGACTGCGTATATGAAACCCTCTCTGATTCCCTAAGTTCATTTTCTGTGGCTTTTAATGTCACATGATTAACCTGGCGCAAAAGCCACCAGATTTCATGTGCTTGACGGTAGGTTGTCGTCATTTTCTCCATTTCAACTCCGGATAATAAGAATTTGTTACCCACATATTACTAAATAAAGATGAGTTTGACAAGCATGGCGTATAGCTTCAGTCTACGTTTCTAACCTCTCGCCTGCCACAAACGCCACGCGTGTACAGCTAGTCGAGGAAATCTTTTACAAAAAAACCAACAAATTTAGTCAAAAACCGATAAAACACTTGACAAAACTATTTTTTCATAGTATAATCCCGCAATAGTTATCGGCGTAGAGCATCGGCTAAGATTAGCCTAAGAGCGGCTATATGCCATTTAAAACTATGCAATTTGCCGGCGCCCGCCGGCAAATTGGCATTATTAGAGGATTGGGCGAGGGAAAATGAGGATTCACAGTTATTAGCGCACTGGCTTAGATAGTCCGGTCAGCTATAGTTATCGTAAAAAAGGGACCTTCAGGGGGTTAGCAGCCTGGCACTGGAGGTCTTTTGTTTGTTAGCTTCAAATAAGCTTCGTTTCGTAGACACCTCGGAATCAGTCCACCAAGATGATCGTGTTTATGCCAACCCATAGCTTCACCACAACTGGTGGTGGGGATGCTTAAACTAAGGCAAGAATATCCCCTCTGAGGTAAGGACCAGCTAGTTATGCCAATTCATGAGCAGGCCTATCTGGTATCCATTTCGGTGAGCATGGTTGAAGCTACTATGATGGATGTGACTACGCCTTAGAGTGACAGAAAATTGTTCCCCTGATGGTACGGTGGCTGCCCATTTTTATGTGCTTTTTATAGAAATTTGGGCCTGCTCATGATATAATGCACGAATGTACGAGGGGATTTGAGTTTAGCTTTAAAACTTTTTAACTATAGGGTTATGCTAGGATTTACCAAGATAGAGCAGAAAAGAGTGTGTGAGGGTTAAAAACAGGAGGACTGGATGCTAGAGGAATTTAAGCAGAAGCGGGAGAAAATAAAGCAAATGGGAGGACCCAAAGCTGTAGAACAACAGCATAAAAGGGGCAGTTGGACTGCTCGGGAGAGGGTAGATTACTTCTTTGATCCCGGCACCTTCACCGAGATAGGCCTATTTGTCAAGCATCGCACTACAGCTTTCGGTATGGACAAAAGGGAAATACCGGCCGAGGGTGTGATCACCGGCTTCGGAAGGGTAAACGGCAGGCTGGTCATGGTTGCTGCTGAGGACTACACCACAATGGCAGGCACCTTCGGCGAATATCATGGCAAGAAGTTTTCTCAGGCTATCGATCTTGCCAAAGATATGGGGATACCCTTTGTTGGCATGAACGACTCCAGCGGGGCGCGGCTTCAAGAGGGGATGGATACCCTGCAGTGCTACGCCTGGCTATTCACGTCTCAGATACTGGCCTCAGGCATCATTCCCCAGATCGCCTTGCTAATGGGACCATGTTTAGGAGGACAAGCTTATCATCCCGTGATGCAGGATTTCGTGTTTCAATGCCGGGAGACGGGTCGCATGGGCATCGCCGGTCCTGTTTTTGTCAAGACGCAGATGGGTGAAGATATCGACATTGACAACCTGTGCGGTGTGGAGGCCCATGCAGTCAAATCGGGGGAGACACACGTGGTAGTCGAAGACGATAAGGACTGCCTGGATAAGGCCAAGGAACTGCTGAGCTTTTTACCTGCCAACAATAAGAAGGAGGAGAGGAAGCTAACATATCAGGAAAC
>JAGMCC010000137.1 GCA_023129355.1 Dehalococcoidia bacterium
GCCTGCTTTGCTGGATTGAGGCTAAGGCCAGGGCAGACTCGGACAAGACCACCCTGGACTAACGCAGTCCTACAATCACTGAAATACTGTACCATCTTCAATATGCTATGTTCACTCGCCAACCTAACGTCGGCGTCGATAAGAACGAGAACATCCGCATTGGTGACTGAGAAGGCTAGATTTATTGAGTCCTGCTTGCCTTTCCTTTCTTGCCTTCTGATTAGTTTTACCCTTTGGTCTCGGGTGGCAAATTGCTGTACGATATCATCTGTTTGATCTGTCGATGAATCTGATATCACGTATATATGTTGGATTTGAAACCGGTCATCCTTCTTTGACATGACCACATCATCCAATAAGTCTCCAATACAACTTCCTTCATTGAACGCAGGAATGGCAACATCAACCGTAAGTACTGACTGCTGGTGCCTCTCCGTAGGCATAACCTGTGATAGGACTATTGTGACCTCTGCTGTATCCTTACTTGCCATTTGCATTGCCTTCCTTGTCAGCTGGTTAGTAGCACCTAATTCCTAGAGTGATAACAATAGCTGTCGGACCGAATGAAATCCCCGAACCTGGTTCTATATGCAATACTTCAACTGCTTACGGAGAAGGAGTATAGGCTACATAGAACGATGTAGAGACCACTTCCCACTTGCCGCTTTAGCTCACTTTGGCTATCAGAATTGCACTTGCCTTACTACTTGGGCATTATATTGGGGAACGCCCCAGGGGGATGTGTATAGTCTCAGATAACCAATGTAGACTGGCGACTTTGACTATATAGCAACCGTTGGCCGTTTGTCAAGATTCCAAGGCGGCGGGCACGGGAAAAGGTTTTCAGGCTTAAGGATGTGAGTTGGATGGATACAGGATGGGGTTAATAGGAAAGCTCAGAAATGGTGCAGCGATATACGCTCTCTGTAAGCTTTAGTGATAGCCTGAAGTTCTATAGGCCGCCACTGGGGTGAGTCGGGAGATACCCCGATGAGCCTGAGGTCTCAACAGAAGGAGGCATGAATTTGTCAAGTCATCTCCATAGTTGCCGTGCTTCTTTATCCAGCTTATCTGAAAGCTTATTAAACCTCTTCTCCTGCTCCTTTGGCAACCTTGTGCCAGGAGGCAAGTGCATCACTATATCGAGAAACGCATTAAGTTCATCCCTCCACAATCGGTCTTTGAGTTCCCTACGCTCCCTACGTCTCTTCGACCGCTTATCTAGAAAGTCTACCAAGAAATTAGGAGTGTGCTCAATTAACCAATCTATCACTCATGACCTCCAAATCCGCCTGGCGGGGTCATATTTGCGCACTCAGCATATTTCAATTCACACGTTGGACTGCTTACTGAGCTTCTCTAGAACCTCCCTGATTTTACACAAAGCATTATTCATTCTCTTTACAGCTTCATCATATTGAGCCAATGACTCCTCGGTTGGAACAAAGCTCGTCATTTGTTTACCTTTCGACAGATTCGCAATAGGTGGTAGCAAGTCGTCAACGGCTCGTTTAGCTTCGACATATTCGATTGTCCACCGCCTATATTCCTTAAGTAGCTCTTCTTTTGGCTCCATAATGTCCCCCTTGGTCAGCTTATAACTTAGTGCCCCCTCTCCAAATCCACTTTGTGGCACTAGTTATGCGTGGCATATTAGGGTCTAGTATTTGTCCTGTCCCACCACACTTTGGGCACTTTCTAGGCTTTTGCATTTTGCCTCCTTTTTGTCGGCTGGCACTCCTAGCGTCCGCTCAAGCTCTATGTGCCACCATCAGAGTCAACTATTTCTTTTTCGGTGCGCCCCTACCCACTCTTGTCAGGTACTTGGCGCCCTTCGTACGGTCGTCCGTCTTTATTCCCAGCTTCTTGAAGCTCTTCCTGGCCTCTTTCCCTAAACGAGACAATTTCGGAGCCATCTTATTCACCCCCTATGCTGCCACTCCTGCCGTCTGCTCAAGCTCAAATTTTACTACGCTAGTCTAAATCGAGCCAGGCTTATACCCGACTAGCGAGGTCCCTCTTTGAGGGAACAATTTAGAAAAGTAAATGGTTGCAAGAGACCAGCAACTAAATCTCCCGCACGAGTAGCCTACGTAGTTTTTGCTGGATTGTCAAGCTGTGGAGCCGAACACTGCAGGACTAGACCCCTAGTTTACTGATTTTCCTTACACCTTTGCGCCCCCCAACCCTTGCCGCCAAATCCTTGATATGCTCACCACTTACCGGGTGACGGAGATCGGGGCCGACCTCAAGAAGGGGGATAAGAACAAAGGCACGATCCTCTAGACGAGGGTGGGGAATGGTTAACTCCGGAGTCTCCATAACCAGGTCGCCATATAAAATTATGTCAAGATCGATGGGGCGGGGGGCATTGGGGAAGCTGGGCACTCTCCCCAGGCTGGCCTCGATTCCCTTTACCAGGGAGAGCAGTTGCAGGGGGCCCAGCTCTGTTTGAGCGCGGCAAACGGCATTGAGAAAGAGGGGTTGCTCCGCATATCCCACGGGCTCGGTCTCATAAAGGGAGGAGACCAGCTCTATATGGAGCCGCTCGCCAAGGAGTTTCAGCGCCCTTGCCAGATTTGCCTGGCGATCGCCTAAGTTGGACCCAAGACCAAGATAGACCTGCATCTAAGTCCACCCTCCCCTGATAATGGCATCGGTCATCCGTGAGACGCGTCCCATCTGGAGAACGTCGTGCACCCGCACCATATCAGCGCCGCCGGCGATGCCCAGGGCAATGGTGGCCGCCGTCCCCTCCAAACGCTGTTCGGGAGGCAGGTTTAACACCAACCCGATCATCGATTTCCGGGATGTGCCCAAGAGGATAGGCCTGCCCAGCACCTTGAGCTCGCTAAGGCGGCTGATGAGTTCCAGGTTTCCCTCCAGGGTCTTGCCGAAGCCGATGCCCGGGTCGATGATGATATTCTCCCTGGCCACCCCCGCATCCCGTGCCAGATCTATGCCCCGCCTCAGGGAAGCAATGACCTCGGGGATGATATCCTCATAGGTGATTTCTCGCTGATTGGCCACGATAACCAGGGGCACTCCCCATTCAGCAGCAAGCGGGGCAAGCATAGGGTCACGCCTCAAACCCCAAACATCGTTAATCATCCTGGCACCGGCCTCAAGGGCACGCCTCGCTACCTCAGGTTTGTAGGTGTCGATGCTGATGGGCACCGTGATCTCACTGGCCAGCTTTTCAATCACCGGGATCACCCGGCTCAGCTCCTCGTCGGCGGATAGCGGGGATGATTCGGGGCGGGTGGACTCACCGCCCACATCGAGGATGTCAGCACCCTCAGCCACGAGGCGTCTTGCCTGAGCCAGAGCAGCAGCTATGTCGCTCCCCAGCCCATCGCCGGAGAAGGAATCCGGGGTGAGGTTTAAGACCCCCATGATGAAGGTCCGCTCTCCCCAGCGGAACTCCCGATCACCGCATACGGTAACGCCCAGAGCCGTGCTCATCGCCTCAGATTCTAGCATAAGCTTATGGCATTGAGAATACTTTATACTCACCTAGAACATTAGCGGTACGTCATCGTTCGCCTGCTTTTACCCATCATTGCGAGGAGCCCTGGTGACGAAGCAA
>JAGMCC010000138.1 GCA_023129355.1 Dehalococcoidia bacterium
TGACATTAATCACCGTGCATGCCGCCAAGGGGTTGGAGTTCCCGGTGGTCTTTATCGTGGGCATGGAGGAAGGGCTTCTCCCCCATGCAAAGTCCTTCGATGACCCGGATCAGATGGAGGAGGAGCGCCGCTTATGCTATGTGGGGATCACGCGGGCCAAGCAGCGGCTCTATCTGGTGCGTGCCTTCCGCCGTAGCTCCCTGGGAAGCACAGTGGTGAACCGCCCTTCACGCTTCCTCTCGAACATCCCTCCCCACCTGGCGATGCCGCCCGGTGGTGGTGCCCGGGAAAGCAAGGTGCGGCCGGCGGCTACGCCCTCCCCTGCTCCTTCTGCAAAGACTCCCCTTAGTGCCGGGGACCATGTGCGTCACGACAAGTTCGGCGAGGGGATTGTGGTGAACTGCCTCCACACCGGGGACGACCAGGAGGTCACCGTGGCTTTCAAAGGCGAGGCCGGGCTGAAGCGGTTGCTGTTAAGCCTGGCCCCCATGGAGAGGGTTTGAGCGTCACGGCAGGCGTGTCGGTGTTAGCGTGTGTTTGAGATGCTTGACAATTGTGACGGTGCTGATGTAGACTTTTTCTGGTTTGGCTCTCAGAATTGTTCGTAGTTTTAACCGGGGACAAATGCTAGAGAGGTCAGAAATGAACAAGGGGTTAACCCCGCCAGCCCCTTGTATATTTCAGGAAAGCCAGATATGGCGTAACAGTTGCCCCACCTGGCTTTATTCCCTCAAAGAAAATAGAAGGAGGTAATTGAAGTGACTGAAGGCTCGTTAGTTACGGACAAGGTTACGTCCCTGATCGGGCAGGTATCGCCACCTGCCATTCTGCAGGTGGAGGCTGGGGCCATAACCCGTTACGCCGACGCAATCGACGACCCCAACCCCCTTTATCGCGATGTGGAGCATGCTAGAAAAAGCAGGTATGGGGAGATAACATGCCCGCCAGGGTTTTTTGGCTGGCCGATCAAGGGGGGTGGGCTGGAGGCAGGGGAGCTTATGGGCAAGGTATTGGGCGCAGTTTTTGAGAGCGGCTTGATGCGCGTCCTGGATGGCGGGGTGGATTTTGATTTCTACCTCCCGGTACGCGCCGGCGACACCCTGGTGGTCTACGGAAAGTTCGTCGATGCTCGGGAGCGAGAGGGGAGGTCGGGTAAGATGCTCTTTCTCACTCTGGAGCAGACCTATCTAAACCAGAATGGCGATATGGTGGCCAAGGCCAGGAATACGCTCATATGTAGCTAGACAGGAGGAAGCAATGGCGAAAAAACAGCTCTATTATGAAGATGTTGAGGTAGGTAGCGAGGTAACCCCGCTTGCCAAGGTGGCCACCACCCAGATGCTGGTCAAGTGGGCGGGTGGCTCGGGGGATTTCAACCCCCTGCACTACGAGGATAGCTTTGCTGCCTCCATGATGGTTGGCAGTCCCATCGTCCACGGCGCGCTAAAGCGTGCCTGGCTGGGGCATCTGATGACCGATTGGATCGGGGAGGAAGGCACCCTAAAGAAACTCTCCTGCCAGTACCGGGCTATGGATTACCCACGAAAAATGAAGACCATGACCGAGCCCCATGAGGGGGATACGTGGTGGTGTAAAGGGACGGTGACCGGTAAGCGTGTGGAGGATGGTGAGCATATCGTAGAGTGCAACATCTGGGTAGAGAACGTGAAAGGAGAGAAGACTACCCCGGGCAGTGCCGTGGTCGTTCTCCCCTCTAAAAAGCGAGGACGTTGATAATGGGAGATAGACTGAAGGGAAAGGTTGCTCTGGTTACCGGTGCCGGTCGGGGACTGGGCCGATGCCACTCACTGGCCCTCGCCGCTGAGGGGGCTAAGGTAGTAATCAACGACCTCGGTGGCGCAATGGACGGTACCGGGTCTGATCAGACACCCGCCGATGAGGTGGTTGCCGAGATCAAGAAAATGGGGAGCGATGCGGTAGCTAACTATGATAGTGTGGTCAGCTTCGAAGGTGCGGAGAAGATGGTTAAGTGCGCCCTGGACAATTTTGGCCGGCTGGACATCCTGATCAATAATGCCGGCGTGCTGCGAGACCGCATGGTTTTTAACATGACTGAAGAGGAATGGGACACTGTGCTAAAGGTTCACCTCTATGGCCACTTCAATTGCGCCAAGCACGCTAGTGTCGTTTTTCGGCAGCAGCGGAACGGGCGTATCGTAAATACCTCCTCAGCAGCAGGGCTGGGCAACATGGGTCAGGCCAACTACAGCGCCGCTAAAGAGGGGATTGTGGGCTTGACACGTACGTTGGCCCGGGACCTGGGAAGATATGGCGTCACCTGTAATGCGATTCGTCCCATGGCCGGCACCAGGATGACCCTGACCCCGGAGTTGAAGTCGGCGTGGGGTAAGAGTATGGGAATAAGTGGTACCGATCTGGATAACTTTATGACGACAATATTTACCCCCGCAGAGTGCGTCTCCCCCTTTGTGGTCTTCCTCTGTACCGATGAGGCGGCGAACATAAATGGCCGCACCTTCTGCGTCATGGGAGGAGAGATACACCTCTATTCTGAGCCGGATTATACTAGGTCCATCTACAAGAAGGGGCTATGGACCGTAGATGAGCTTTGTGAACTGGTACCCGGCTCTTTGGCCACAGGACTGGAGAATCCATCGCCACCAAAGACATAACAAGCATACAATTCAGCAGGAAGCAGGGAGGGCTACCCTCCCTGCTTCTTTTTTTCGGTCTGGTAGCCCTTTAGCGGGGCGCGATGCTGCCAGGAGTTGCGATATATCTCCATGGAAATAAAGTCATTGTGATATCTTCTCTGCCGCTTACAGCGGACAAAGCCACATTTCTCAAAACAGCGCTGCGCCCTGACGTTCCACTCCAGGGTGTTCAAGTAAACCCGCTCCAGCTTAGTGGTGTTGAAGATATGGTCTAGGAGGGTGGTGACCGCGTTGGTGCCAAGACCCTGATCCCAGTAGTCGCGGTCGCCGATCATGATCCCCAACTCTGCCCCCCTTTTACCCTCGTCAATATTGTAGTACATACAATTGCCTATGTGCCTACCGTCCAGGGTCTCAATAGCGAAGCGGCGGCGTCGCCGGCTTGGGTGGCCCAGCTCATCAGAGTAGCTAGCTAAAAAATTGGTGAAGGGTATCCTCAGGGTTGGAGCCGCATCGAGATGGGCGAGCTCATCATCGCTCCGCCAGGCATAGTCTTTATTAGCATCCTCCAGCCGCTTTTCCCTGAGCACCACCTTTTGACCTTTTAGCACGCCTAACTCCAGCTATATAATTCTAAAGGAGAAGGGATCCTTGCTAAAGCCCAGCTCCTCCAGGGCATCCTCTGCAGCACCGCGAATGTGCTCCGCGGTGTGATTCATGCACTCGCGGAGTGCCGCCCCTGCCTCGTTGCCGCCGATTTTGCCCAGCGCTGCTATGGCGGATAGTTGCACCTGAGCGTCAAGGTCATAGATGAGCCTCAGCAGATGGGGCACCGCCTCCTCTTCCCCCAGCTCCCCACAGGCCCCTGCTGCTTCAAAGCGCATCTCTGTATCGGGGTTGCTCAGCTCCTTAACCAGCGTGGGAAGCCAGGCGGGATCGCTGTTCCTCCCCAT
>JAGMCC010000139.1 GCA_023129355.1 Dehalococcoidia bacterium
CCCGCCGATGAAAGCCATCACATTTGGAAGCACGACTTCAAGGTTCCCTTCGTCTGTGGCTGTCGCGACCTGGGCGAGGCGCTGCGGCGGATAGGGGAGGGGGCGGCGATGATCAGGACTAAGGGAGAGGCAGGCACGGGGAATATCGTGGAGGCGGTGCGTCACATGAGGGCAGTTAGGGACGAAATCCGCAAGCTGGGGAGCATGACCACCGATGAGCTGGTCGCCGAGGCCAAAGCCCTGGGCGCTTCGCTGGAGTTGGTGACCGAGGTGCATAAAATAGGAGGGATGCCGGTGGTGAACTTTGCCGCCGGCGGCGTTGCGACCCCTGCGGATGCAGCACTGATGATGCAACTGGGAGCGGAGGGCGTGTTCGTGGGCTCAGGGATCTTCAAGTCCAGCGATCCAGATAGAATGGCGAAGGCTATCGTTAAAGCCACCACCCATTACCGTGACCCAGCGATCATCGCCGAGGTCTCCAAGGGGCTGGGGGCGGCGATGCCAGGTCTTGACATAAAGGCAATACCTGAGGAGAATCTACTATCACCCAGGGGCTGGTAAGAGGGGAAAAGGCTCTGAGATGGATAGCCAGGATGCGACCAAGTGTGCCTCTGGCAAGGAGGTGGCGTGAAAAAAATTGGCGTGCTTGCCCTCCAGGGTGCCTTTGTGGAGCACATTGCTCTTTTACGCCGTCTTGATGTAGAGGCCTTCCCTATTCGCCTACCTCAAGAGCTTGAGAGCCTGGATGGGCTGATTATCCCCGGTGGTGAGAGCAGCACTATAGGCAAGCTGATGAGGGAATACGATTTGATGGCACCCCTCAGCGGTCTCTGTAACGAGGGCTTCCCCATAATGGGCACCTGCGCTGGCATGATCCTCCTGGCGAAGAGGGTCTCGGGCCTCAGTCTTGAGCCTCTTGGGGCTATGGACCTGGAGGTGAGGCGTAACGCCTTTGGCCGGCAGGTGGATAGCTTTGAGACCGACCTGGAGATACCCGATATCGGTGAGCCTCCCTTCCACGGCGTGTTCATTCGGGCACCCTTTATCGAGAGGGTCGGTGACGGCGTGGCAGTTCTGGCACGGCTTCCAAATGGCACCGGCGTGGCGGCAAGACAGGGAAATATGCTCGCTATGGCCTTCCATCCTGAGCTGACCGATGACCTCAGGCTCCACTCCTACTTCCTGAGTATCGTCAACGGTGACAAAAACCAATGATTCGATCCCTTTATCCCATTGACCTATTACCGTTCCTTTTCTTTTCTCGGCAGGCGCTTCCCAACCAGGCTATGGGCCGGGATAGCCTTGCCAAAAGAAGCCCCTTCTCACCCGAGGTTTTTCTGGAGCATTGGCTCCCCTTGAGAGGAATGCGGCACACCTGGGTCTCAGGAGAGGGTGGTCGCCTCAGCGGCGTCGTTTCCGTTAAGTGTTGCGCCGCGCCCACCGCCTGGCAGGTCGACTATCTTCAGGCTGGTGATGAAGAGCACTGCATTGCCCTCCTGGACATGGTGAGCGCCGCTGCGGCGAAGCGTGAGGTAAGAAAGCTTTTCCTGCGTCTTCCCACCACCAGCCCGCTCATCGATGGAGCGAGGGGTGCTGGCTTCTCGTGCTACACCAAGGATTATCTTTACCGCTATGGTGGCGAACGAGGACAAAGGGCTGCTGAAGCACCAGAGCCCTATCTCCTCCGTCCCAAGTCCCGCAGTGATGAGTATGGGCTCTTCAATTTATATAATGCTGCTGTTCCCCTCCCGGTGCGCACCGCTGAGGGGATTACCATGGAGGAGTGGCAGGAAAGTAGAGATCAGAGCTCCTGGTTGGTGCAGCATAAGGAATTCGTCCTCCTCTTTCGCTCTCACCCTTCCCCCCTCCCCAATGAGGGCAGCTTGGTGGGCTGGCTGCGAGTCGACGCCGCCAGAGGAACGGGCTGCTTCGAAATCATGTTTCATCAATTAGAGGAGCAGGGGCTTGAGTGGTTGGTGAATTATGGTCTTATGTGCCTCGATGGCAAGTCTCCGATATTCTGCGTTGTGTCCGCTTTTCAAGGGCAACTAAAGGGTCTTCTGGAAAGTTCAGGCTTTGAGCAGGTAGCGGAGTACGCCACCTTGATAAAGGAGGTCGCCATCAGGGTTAGCGAACCAGAAGTTATACCGATGCGAGCATGAGGTAAGCGATGTTTAAGAGAATTACTGACGATCTCGATGCCATGCTGGAGCGGTTGCCGCCCCACATCGCGCAGCCACTTCGGGAGCGGGAGGATCGCAGCGAGCTACTGGAGGTAGTCATGGACCTGGGGCGCCTTCCCGAGGCTCGCTATCCTGACCGTGAGATAGTGCTCGGCGACAAGGAGGTTGACGAGGAAGATATCGAATATATCGTCTCCCGCATCGCCACCTTCGGCGGCGACAACCGAGCAGGCATTGAGCGCACCCTGCACCGCATCTCCGCCATCAGAAATCGCGAGGGACGCATCGTAGGGCTAACCTGCCGCATCGGTAGAGCGGTATACGGCACCATCGGGATCATTGCCGACCTGGTGGAATCGGGGAAGAGCATCCTGCTGCTGGGCCGGCCCGGGGTGGGCAAGACCACCATGCTCCGCGAGGTGGCGCGCGTGCTTGCCGACGACCTGAAGAAGCGCGTGGTGATCGTCGATACCTCCAACGAGATCGCCGGCGACGGCGACATCCCCCATCCCGCCATTGGGCACGCCCGGCGGATGCAGGTGACCACCCCCAAGCTCCAGCATGCGGTGATGATCGAGGCGGTGGAGAACCACATGCCCGAGGTGATCGTCATCGATGAGATCGGTACCGAGCTTGAGGCCCAGGCGGCACGCACCATCGCCGAGCGAGGGGTGCAGCTTATTGCTACCGCTCATGGAAACACCCTGGATAACCTGATCACGAACCCTACCCTGTCCGACCTCATCGGCGGCATCCAGACGGTGACCCTGGGCGACGAGGAGGCCAAAAGGCGGCGCACCCAGAAGTCCATCCTGGAGAGAAAAGCGCCCCCCACTTTCGACATCGTAGTCGAGATTCAAGACTGGTATCATGTGGCCGTTCACTCCGATGTCGCTGAGGTAGTTGATGCCTTGCTGCGCGGGCGTCCCATCCCTCCGGAGGTGCGCTGGATGGACGAGACTGCAGCGGTGAGAAGGGAGCAAATGGCACCTGCGGAGAAGCCCACAGTAAGAAAAGCGCTTCCCGGCACCACGACAAGGATATACCCCTTTGGCATCAATCGGAGCCGGCTGGAGCAGGCGGTGAGCCACCTGGAGCTGCCGGTGAAGCTAACGAGCGATGTGAGAGATGCCAATCTTCTGATGACCTCCAAGAGCCATTACCGCAGGAAGCCCCAGCCCATTCGCGATGCTGAGGCAGCGGGCATCCCCATCTATGTCCTTAAAAACAACAAGGCCTCGCATATGGAGCGCTCCCTGGTCAACATCTTCGACATGGAAACACCCGAGGAACCCCGTGGCCTTGCCATAAAGGAGGCGGAGGAGGCCATCGCCCAGGTCATGGAGGGGCAGAAGGC
>JAGMCC010000014.1 GCA_023129355.1 Dehalococcoidia bacterium
GCTATGGCCCAGGAGTCATCATCTGAAGTGATTTTTACCTTGTTATGTACGATTTTATTGTTTGAAACTATACCAGGAGGAACCTTGCGTTCGTCAGTACATAGTAGAATACCGCCTACTGAGAACGTAAATTCACCGGATATGTGAGCGACTATCCTGTTGTGTGCTATGATGTTGCCGCTTACATCATCACCACGGGAGCCAACAGCGATACCGATGCCTCCTCCGTTGTGGAATACGGCTATTCCCTCAATGACGTTATGCCTGATTACCCAGTTGTCTCCGTCCCAGTTTGTGATTCCTTGTCCAGTATCATAGATCCTATTGTGTTCAATGGTTACATCGTCAGGACCCCAACCATAGATGGGTAATTCAACTGCTTGGAACGTGAAGTGGCTGATGGTCGCCCCACTCGAACCAGATATAAGTTTAAAGCCGCACGTCCACGGACCATGGGAGGGACCATCATCTATTACTGCGCCACCTTTTCCCCTGATTTCAAGGGACTTATCAACTACGGCCCCGAACCAATTACCTGCACCTACTTCAATGGTGTGGCCATCCAGTGTATCTGCATCATCAATAGCATCCTGGATAGTATTGAACGTCTCGGTAGTATTAGTGTTTGTAACAAGGTTCACCGCCATCGCCGGGCCTGCCGGTACTACCACTGCTGCCAGTGAGAATACCAGCACCAGGGCAAACAGAACACTAAAAATTTTCCTTTTCACTCTTTATCACCTCCTTTCCGTTTCAGATCGCCTTATCGCCTCCCCCGATAAATCGGGGGACTCCGAAAAATCGGAGCCTCGACCTGGGGCATAGCAGCTTTTTTACCCTCAAATAGCGCTCCTTTATAGGCACCACCTCACTTTTCTATAGATACCGAAACTGACCCTAACATATAAATAAAACCGACCATGCCCCGCATCAGGCGGCACGGTCGGCTCCACCCATTTGACTTTTCTTTCTTTATGTGTAAAATCAACACATAGGCATATTGGTGCCGCGTGTACCTGATGCCTTTGCCCCGAGTGAGCCAACACTCATTCGGGGCTATTTCTATTTAAACTAAGAACGATTTGTTTCCTTACACCTCTATTCTAATAATCATCCCGCGGCCGCTTTGGCCATTGCCTCCCGCAATCCGAATATACCACTTACAGATGGCTGCTTTACAGATGGCTGCTCAACACTACCCGTCAGGCACATATGCAGAATATTATGTTATGGGCTAACCTGTTCAGGCTATATACATCCACAACGTTGTGACGGGATATAATTAGCATTACATAATACTCCGATTAAAATCGTGTCCGGGAAGAATGCGACGAGTTTTACACGGAACTTAAAAAAACCTCCAGCTCTGGGCTTCTATGCCCCGCTTAAAGGTTTATTTTTGGGCAAAAGCGTAGGTCTTCATGCTCCCTTAGACGTTATTCCTTTTTGTCTGAATCCTCATTTTTACCCGCTGTAATAGTGGATATTTTGACATACTAAACCTATTATAAAATTATAATGGTGAAAGGCACCTTTTGTCTATCGGGAGATTGTGTATTCTTGTGTAGGGAAATCTTGATACAATTAGAGGCATTGGCAAGAGCATACGACCGCTCACATCCAATAGACTCTATATTTTTAGCATAAATCTCGCTATTAATCTCTATTATCCTTATATACTCGTATTTCGTCTAATATTCCCTTATATTGTCTCCTTTTGGCATAAATCCATACACCTGGCCGTTAAGCCGAGTCGACCGCAGTGGCCCAAATAAAATGCCATACATAATTGCTTAAAGGTGTATCCCTTTGGGCTAGCCCTATTGCCTGGACACTATGGATGGCAATGCCTTACGAGTATGCGTGTGTTAGCGGATTTTCAATGCGGATTAGACCCATAACCGATAGAGCTTGTCAATCCCCTAATGCAGCGGGACTCGGCAAAAGGTATTCAGGCTAAAGGATGTGGGTTGGCCGGATGCAGGCTGGGGGCATTAATCTGTGGTGGTTGCGCTCAGGCTCGATTAGCTCCTCATCGCTTAATGAAAGGCGATAGATTTTTTCATTCGCTCACCTCACCCATAGGCAGTGGTTTGCGAAATGTGCCCCTGGTAGCCCTACAGAGCCATACCAGGCCCAGCATGATGGGAACCTCGGTGAGGACGCCGACCACAGTGGCCAGGGCAGCCCCTGATGCCACCCCAAAGAGGGTAGTTGACACCGCAATGGCAACTTCAAAGTGATTGCTGCCGGCGATAATCGCTGCTGGCGATGCATCTTCATATGTAAAATGGAGAAATCTAGCTGCAACATAGGTAATACCGAACACGAGCAATATGTTTACCATTATCGCCACAGTTATCATCCCGATTATGGCAGGCAGTTCCACGATAATATAGCCTTGATAAGTGAAAAGGATTACCAGCGTAACCAGCAATGCGATTATGGATACCTTTCCCAGTTTGGGCACCAGCCGGGATTCAAACCAGTCCATGCCCTTCCTGTTGATTACCTGCCTCCTCGTTATATAGCCAGCAATCAGCGGTGTAAGTATGTATATGCCCACGGACAGCGCTATAGTCTCCCAGGGCACGGTTATCCCCGATATCCCCAGCAGGAGCATCGCCAGCGGCGCGAAAAGGAACACCATCGTCAGGGAGTTTATCGCCGTCATCACCAGGGTGTGCCCCATATTGCCCCGCGCCAGATAGCTCCACACCAGAACCATGGCGGTGCAGGGGGCCACACCGAGCAGGATCAAACCAGCCCTATAATCCTGGATCTGCTCCGTGGTTAAAAAGTTTGCGAAGATAACGCCGAGGAAAAGCCAGGCAAAAAGGGCCATGGTAAAGGGTTTCACCGCCCAGTTGGCGAAAAGGGTGAGCGCTATAGGCTTTGGCGAACGCAGTGCTCCCCTTATCTCTTCCCAGCTTATCTGCACCATTATGGGGTAGATCATGGCAAAGAGGCAGATGGCGATAGGAATGGAGATGTGAGCCACCTCAAGACGGGCCATGAAATCGGAAATCTGGGGGAAGAGCCTGCCCAGACCCGTTCCAACTAAAATGCAGAGAGCAACCCATATGGTAAGATACTTATCCCATATGCCCAGTCTTCTCTCTTTTTCTGCCTTACTAGAAACCAAATTCACCCCTTTATGAGGTTCCCTATTATATAATATAACGCGACCAGCAAGGAAAAGACAACGTACTCGTCCATTACATTGGCGGCACATCACTTCCTCACTCATTGACCCGGTCATTGCGACCCCGATTTATCGGGGGAAGCAATCTCAGAGGTAGTGGGTGGGCAGACATGCAACGGCGAGTTTGCTTCGCGTCGCTCGCAATGACGACTAAAGTGTTTCGCTGAGAACAAGCCTCACCATGACGATGAAAGAGTACCTTACAATGACGGTAGGGTGTCACCCATCTATCTGAATGAACTCAGATAGCGGCAAGGGACACAATATGATAAAATAATTCATTATTCCCTTATAGAGGATGCTTTGCATTACGTAGTACGGCCGATGCGGTTGGCAGATGTTCCACAGGCTACCGAGATAGATAAGGAATGCTTCCCCACTCAGTGGCCTCCGCCACCATATAAAAATGATCTCCTGTTCAATAGACCAGCCCGTTACCTGGTGGCCTGTAAGGAGGAGAATCATGCTTTACCTGTAGAAGAAACAGAGCAGCGTGAGGCCCCTCTTAATCATTTCCTGGGAGGGGTAAGACGCTTCTTTTACGCAGCGGAGGCATCTCCTGCAAGCCAACGAATTGTTGGCCTCATTGGCTTCTGGCTCATGGCAGGCGAGGCTCATATCACCACTATAGGGGTGCGCCAGGCATTCCAAAGGCAAGGCATCGGTGAATTGCTGCTTATTTCCACCATCGATATCGCCCTGATGCGGAATGCCCAGGTGATGACCTTGGAAGTGCGCCAGTCCAATTCGGCGGCCCAGGCACTCTACGAAAAATACGGCTTCATTAAAATGGGGGCTAGGAGAGGCTATTACACCGATAATCGAGAAGATGCCGTGATCATGACAACAGATACGCTCACCTCGGCCCTTTTTCAGGACCAGTTCCGGCAACTAAAGCGAGCCCATGCCGAAAGACGGGGGCCAGCCCTGTGCCAGATCGATTGAACTATTGTCTAAGGTATTGACAAAACATACTTCAATCCGTTAATATATAACAGTAATAGTTAATTTAATAATAATATATTATATATAATTCAAATTAAGATAATTAATGTTAAGGAGCTAATGTGAATATCAATGACATGCTAAAGTCTGCCGTAGAAAGGGGGGCGTCAGACCTTCATCTCACTGCCGCATTTCCACCGGTGGTGCGCATAGATGGCGAAATAGTTCCTCACGATGGTCTGCCTAGTTTGACCGCCCAGGACGTGGAGCAGATCCTTAATGATACAACCACTGAGGAACAAAGGAAGGTATTTGCCCAGAAATGGGAACTAGACTTCGCCTACACTATTCCGGGGATGGGGCGCTTCCGCGCTAATGCCTGCATACAGAGAGGTACCATTAGCCTCTGCTTCCGTCTGCTTCAAGCCGTAATCCTCGATATTGAGCAGCTAGGGCTGCCGGATGCATGTAAAGATTTAGCCTTGAAGGAACATGGGCTGGTTCTGGTCACCGGGCCGGCCGGTAGCGGTAAATCGACCACTCTTGCTGCGATGATCAATTATCTTAATAGCCTGAGGAGCCGAAGTGTTATTACCATCGAAGACCCTATCGAGTTTCTCCATAAGAATGATAAATGCTTAATCACGCAACGAGAGGTCGGTGCAGACACCCAGAACTTCGCCACTGCCCTTAAGCATGCTCTCCGCCAGGACCCTAATGTTGTCCTGGTAGGGGAGATGCGAGACCTGGAGACCATCTCCACTGCGTTAACTGCCGCAGAAACCGGACACCTGATTCTCACCACGCTCCATACTCCCAGTGCCCCTCAGGCCATTGATAGGATCATTGACGTCTTCCCTCCTTACCAACAGCAACAGGTGCGAATTCAGCTCTCCACCGTTCTGGAAGGTGTACTCTATCAAACCCTGATTCCAAGGCTTGACGGCGCAGGGCGTGTCCCTGCTGTGGAGGTTATGCTTGCCACCGACGCCATCAGGAACCTTATCAGGGAGGCGAGGACTTCCCAGATGTGGAGCACCATGCAGACAAGTTCACGTTACGGCATGCAAACGATAGATCAAGCGCTAATGCAACTTTGCCATAACCGACTCATCTCTCTGCAAGATGCACTTAGGAGGTGCCGTGAGCCAGAAGCGACAAAGAAGTCGCTTGCCCGCAATGCGTAGCACCAGCAACTTGTAAGGGATCTCCCCTGGATATCTACCACCTTCTAGGATTGGTCCAACTTCATGGTTATTGCCCCAGGATCGCAGACGACGGCACATAGGCCACAGCCAAAGCACATTTCCTTATCGATTGTGGCCTTGAGTTTCTTAGCTGGGGGAGACTTCTTCATTTCTATGGCATCAAAAAAGCACCGCTCCACACAGTCTTGGCAGCCGGTACAAAGATCCTGATCTATTTCAGCGCGAAAACGACTCTTCTCTAGTATTTGTTCCATATTACCAAGCTCGATGCCGATAGCGAAGATGGCACAGCAATCCTTGCAACAGTTACATATTCCGTTCAGTCGACGGGAAGCTGCCATGGGCCACGTGTGAATTAGACCAGCTTCCTCAGCCTGCTCGGCAATAGCGATTGCCTCTTCCGGGGAAATCCTGCGCCCCGCGCCGCGGTTTATGGCATATTCCGCTCCCCGATTAAACTGAAGGCAGACGTCAAGCGGGGCATCACACTCCCTCATTGACCTGCGGCAGCTACAGGGAATCACTGTTATCGGGTCTGCTCCCCTGATTAGCTCCCTGATATTTTCATCGGGTAAAAGCTCACCCGCTGAGATGCTAGGGCTCCGCTCAATCGCCTTCCAGGCGGGAATAACCTTAATGAACTGCACATATGAATCCCCAAAGCCGCTCGCCATTCTCTGAATCCACTCAGTTTCCTGAAGATCCTTCCACATATCAAGAATCTCGGTATCGATCCATTTCTCTGCACTCGACAGTGTGGAATCATGTAACTGCGTAACATCGCGAGCGAAGCAAAATCCCTTACTGGTGGGGATTACCAGTCCTCTTTCTAAAAATTCCCGGAGCTTCCGCTGCACCGTCTCCTCATCCAGGCCCGATTTTTGCGCCAGTTCAGCAGGTTCAGCCGGTAGTTCGAGTAGCAGTTTCCCTTCTTCAGGGGTCACCAGCTTCTGCAATATCCGAAGCAAACTTTCCGACCCGGTATAATTCAGTCTCTCCACTAATTCAGTGTAGACATCGCTTGTTCCCATAGAGACCTCCTTCGGCAATGGTGCTTGTTAATGTTTACCCGGTTATCTTGGAAAGCAAACCATGAGCATTAGATTGCGTCTTGTGCCTTGGTTCATTTTAGTGCAGAAAATGAGTCTGGGCAAGCCTCCGTGCTCGTCCAGCACATTATTGACCCGTCACCCCTAGCCATTTGTTACTGTCATTGCAAGGACCCCAAGGGGAGAGAAAACCATGTACCCAACCAGGGCCGTGGCCGGCGTCCCGCAGAACGTATAGGTAGCTTAGTGACTCCTGTCACGAGGTCGAATTAGCCAATCACCGGGCATTAGCTTATATGACTCGCCTTCAACAAAACTCAGAACGTCGCTGATGCACTGCTAAAGGATGGAGCCCAAGTTTATGGTTGACATCCAGTCGAACTCTATATATCATACCATAGAAGACCCGTAAACGAGTCGCCTGCAATCGCTTCCTCAGGAATACTTAGAAATCGTTCCTCTAAATAGAGGGCAAACTATAAAAGGAGTGCTTGAAAAGGGGGGAAATGAATTGGAGACAAAGGTAAAGTCAAAGGCACTGCAGGAATTCCAGGAAGCAACCGAGACCATTGTTAACCCTGAATTGAAGAAATGGATAGACCAGGGGGGCAAGGTGATGGGGTACTTCTGCTCCTACGGGCCGGAGGAGGTCATCACCGCTGCCGGCGTGCTCCCCATCCGCATGAGGGCCATCGGCAGCACGAGTACGGAGCTAGCGGATGCATATCTAAGCAACATTAACTGCAGTTTCTGTCGTCACTGCTTCAATATGGGGCTACAGGGAGATTACGATTTCCTTGAGGGGGTTGTCTGGCTCAACAACTGCGACCACGTCCGCCGCATATACGATAACTGGATACGCAAGGTGAACACCCCCTTCACCCAAATGATGAGCCTCCCCAAGCTGACCACCGAGGTGCAGGTGGAGTGGTTCCGCGACGAGCTGACAATACTCAAGGAAGCGCTGGAAAAACACCTCGGGGTAACGATAACCGATGAGAAATTACGGGAGGCGATAAAGCTCCACAACCAGACGCGGCGCCTGCTGAGGCAACTCTATGAGCTCAGGAAAAAGGATAACCCGCCGATTACCGGCGCTGAAGCGCTGGCCGTCGTCGTAGCCAGTACCGCTATGCCCAGGGACAAGTTTAACCAGATGCTCAAGGAGCTTTTAGAAGAGTTGAGCGACGCGGAAGGCATTAAGGATTACCGGGCCAGGCTGATGATCGTGGGCAGTATACTCGATGACCCGGCGTTCATTAAAGTCATTGAGGAGCAGGGAGGACTGGTGATAACCGACTCGCTGTGCTTTGGCTCAAGAATCGTTTGGAATGAGGTAGACGAAGGGGCCAATGATCCCCTTGCTGCCATGGCGCGTTACTATATCCAGGATAAACCCGCCTGTCCCCGGATGTTCGATACTCAACAAAAAAGGTCCAAGTTCGTCATCGACATGATAAAGGAGTTCAAGGTAGATGGGGTTATTGGCGAACGGATGATTTTCTGTGACCTGTGGACAGGAGAACATTTCATGCTCGGCAGTGACCTGAAGGAAGAGGGTGTTCCCTTCATGAAGCTGGACCGGGAATACATAATGGCCGGCGTCGGCCAGTTAAGAACCAGGGCGCAGGCATTCCTGGAAAGCATAAGGGGGTAAACGGTGACTACGAAGAGAAAACAACCTGAAAAAGCATTAAAACTATATAGAGATGATAAAGCCTATATGCAGATGCTCCTGGATGGACTTTCGCTGGATGAATCGGAGGAAGCAGAGATTAACAAGGGCGTGCTAAAGGCGGTTCTGGATAAATATGACGAAATACTGGATTGTGCCGAAAACGACAAGCCATTCATCACCAGTTGGTTCGCCTATGCAGCGGAGCTATTTACCGCCATGGGTGTCCCGTGGTTTATGTTTCCACAGACCGCATTCCTCGGTATCGAAGCGCCACACGTCACCGACGATGTCGATGGATCCGAGAGATTGCTGGGCAGCGATTTTTGCACCGTGCTCAGGCTTTCACTGTACTATGTAGAGGCCGACATGAGTCCAAAGCCAAGCGCGTGTATCGCCCTGCTTCACCCCTGCGACGGTACCACAATAGTCCACCAGGCGATTAAACACGGCAAGTGGCATGACGTCCCGATGTTCGGCGCTGACCCGCCCTACTGGGAGGATGAGCGGAGCTATGATTACTACGCTAATGAGTTCAGGCGTATGAGGGACTTCGTCACCGAGCATACCGGGTATACTCTGGATATCGACCGGCTGCGTGAGGTATGTGAGGAGTCCAATAAAGAGTATGCGCTTTGGCAGGAATACAACGACCTGAGGCGAGCGGTGCCTTGCCCCCACGACTGGACCATCGGGCCACCCCAGGCCTTCGCCATGGCTACCTTTTACTATCCCGGTAAGCCAGGGGGCATCGAATGGTTCAAGAAGCTCATTGCCAACGCAGAGAAACGGGTGAAGGCAGGGATAAGCGGCGTTGCGGGTGGGGAGAGAATCAGAATGCTGTGGTTTGACATCCTGCCGCTGATGTGGCAGTTCGATATCCAACCCTGGCTGGAGTCGGAGTGGGGGGTGAACATCGTCATGAACATGTTCGGCTATACACCATACGAGCCGATTGACACCAAGAACGAGGACACCATGTTCAGGGACATGGCCAAGCGATCCCTGACCCAGTTTCCCATGATCAGGCAGGCGCGGGGTGTGGCCGACCACTTCCTCAGCGATATAGAGAGAATTGTCAAAGACTACAAGATCGATTGTGTCGTCTGGCCAGCGCATATGGGGCATAAGGACGGGTCGGCCAACACCGGCATGATGAGGGAGAAGTGCCGCGAGATCGGGGTTCCGTACCTGCACCTCGGGATTGACCTGTTTGACAAGAGATATACTTCGGTGGACGAGGTCAAGGACATGTTTTCCAAGTTCTTTAGCTCGACAGGTCTAGGATAGAAGTGAGCATCCGACGTGGCTCAGGACTGCAATGTCAAAACAAGGCAAGCGATGACGGTAAAGGACCTGGAACGCTTCAAGCAGGATCGTGATGCTCTGCAGTTCGCGGTACAGGGACTTGAGCAGGGTCAATCGCCGGAAAGGCAGCTTACTGTAGCTCTGGTCAAGGCCATTCTAGATAACTATAATCTAATAATTGCGAGCGCCGAAGAGGGCAAGCCATTCATTGCGAACTCTTACGCCAATGCTCCAGAGTTGCTCGCTGCCCTAAACCTCCCCTGGTACACGCTTTCGCAGATACCCTACCTGCCAACCTCAGAACCATACATACTGGACGAAATCGATGAAGCTGAGAGGGCTGGGTTGGGCACTGATATGTGCACGCTTATCAGGTTAGGTATCAACAATGTGGAGGCAGGGCGCTTACCGCTCCCAACTGCGTTTGTCGGGTTACTTTCTATCTGCGATGGTACAAATATGCTTCATCAGGCGATCGTTCACAACAAGGACTGGCACAACATCCCGGTCTTCTGCACCGATGCGCCCTATCTAGAAAGCGAACGTAGCATAGATTTCCATGCTGACGAACTACGGCGGATGGTAGCCTTCCTTGAAGAACACACCGGGCGCGCATTGGATGTTGACCGACTGCGAGAGGTTATCGAGGAGTCCAATAAGCAGTACGAGCTGTGGGCGGAATATAATGAGCTGAGACGTGCAGTGCCATGTCCCCACAGCGCTGCCAAGGGGGCGCAGGCATGGAGTGTGGCTCAGAACTATATGGTTGGCGATCGCAGGGGCACCAATTGGTTCCGGCAGTTGGTTGACATAACCGAGCAGCGTGTGAGCCAGGGGAAGGGGAGCATCCCGAATGAAAGGATCAGGTTGTTCTGGTTCGACATTCGCGCCATTTGGTTCCCCGAAGTGACAGAATGGTTAAAAGCGGAGTGGGGGGTGTGCATCGTCATGGACATGACTGGCTATGCACCCTACACGCTGATTGATCCATCGAGCGAAGAGAGTATGTTTCAGGGCCTTGCCAAGAGGAATTTATGCGATGTACCTATGGTCAGGCAAGTACGTGGTACTGCCGATACCCTCATTAATGATCTGATGCGGGTAGTCAAAGACTACAAGATAGATTGTGTAGTCTGGCCAGCGCATATGGGCCACAAAGACGGGGCAGCAAGCGTCGGTATCATGAGGGAGGTATGCCGCGACCTGGGGGTCCCGTTCCTACAAATCGGACTGGACCTATTTGATAAACGGTATACATCAATGGACGAGATCAAGGACCGGATCTCTAAGTTCTTCACCGCGATGGGGCTGGGCTAAAAATGAGTTGTCGATGACAAAGTAGAGAAAGGAGATAGTATGATCGTCGGAGGCTGCGATGTAGGTTCTGCTACTGGTAAGGCCGTCGTTATGAATGATGGGGACATCACATCTTACGTCATTATCCCCTCCACAACTAAGCCTGAGGTTACGGCGCGCACCGTCATGGATGAGGCGCTTAAAAAAGCTGGCCTATCATCGCTGGAAGACCTAGGGTACATTGTAGGTACCGGCTACGGCAGGCTCAAGGTTCCTTTTGCCAGCGAAAATGTCTCGGAGATAACGTGCCACGCCCGGGGTGCCCACTGGCTCTGTCCCACAGTGAGAACGGTGGTCGATATCGGTGGGCAGGACTGCAAGGTTATGTCCATAAACGAGAATGGAAGGGTGAACGAGTTTGTGATGAACGATCGCTGCGCGGCAGGGACAGGGAAGTTCTTTGAGATGATGGCCAATCGGCTCGAATGCGGGCTTGAAGGGCTCTCATTGCTGTCACTCCAGTCAAACAACCCGGCCACCATCACCAGCCAGTGCAGCGTGTTTGCTGAGTCCGAGGTTGTAACCCTTATTAACGAGGGCGTGGAGCTTGTAGACATCGCCGCTGGCCTCCACAACTCTGTAGCGGGCCGGCTGAGTTCAATGGTAAGAAAGGTTGGTCTTATTGAGGACGTGGCACTGACCGGCGGATGCGCCAAAAACGAGGGGCTGGCCAAGGCACTTGAGGAGAAGTTAAAGGTGAGCGTGATAAAGCTACCCACAGACCCCCAGATCGCTGGAGCAATAGGCGCAGCCCTCATCGCCAAGGAGAAACTGGGGCAGCAATCCTGAGCCGATTACCCCCTGTCAAGATGCCACATAGCGCAATTGAACTGGCAGCCTTCATTGTTCTGTCACTCTGAGCGACAGCGAATGGTACCGATTCTTCGCTTCGCTTAGAATTACGGATAAGGTTATTAAACATCTCAAGGAATCTAGACCTGCCAAGCGGAAACAGATCATGGCAATCTTTGATATATACATTAAGAAGCTGACTCAATACGGGGCGGAAGTGCTCCAGAAGGGTGGCGAAGTCAGGGAGATCGATTGTCCTCCCTCGGTCATCGAGCTTCTTGAAGAGCTTCCGGTGCGGGTTGGCCACGGGGCGAGCCCGGGCATAATACTCAGGGGAGACACCTTCATCGAGCTAGGGAATCCGGATAGCGGTTCCTCCGCCTTACTGCTATGGACCGATAACACCTCCCTGCTCACAGACGGCAGGATTACACTCATCGGCCCCGATATCCCGGAATCGTCAGGGGGCAGCCTTCCCTTCGGCCAGGTCCTCATGGTTGGTGGAGAAAGCCTCAGCGAAAAAGAGCACGAAGAGCTAACGCGTAACCAGTACATAGCCGACCAGATAGAGGGCTACATGATAAGAAGCATACCTCAGCACATGTGGAGCAGGGTGAGCAAGGAGGCGGCGGAGAAGGGCTTTTGTTTCGAGACCCTGGGAAGGGCGCTGATGGCCATCTTCAAGTCCGAGGTGTCCAAGATACAGGCGATGGAGATTCTCTTCGTTACCTCGATCAGGGAGGACCTTAAGCCCCTGGAGAGCATTGACGAGCAGGTTCGGGAGATATCCCATAACATCACCAAGGATGTCTGGAAGGCTAAAGGCTACGACCTGGATGAAATCGAGTGCACCCTCGGCTGGGACTGCCGCTCCTGCGAATATAAACCGGTGTGCGATGAAATCAGGAAGGTAGTTAAGGTGCGCAAGAAAAAAACAAAGGTCACTAAGACCGCTGCTGATTCATAGCCTTGTTAATCTGAGAAGGAGAAATGCCCATGGCTGAATCTACCGCTCCAAAAAACAGGCTTGTCGCTGTATGCGGCAAGGGGGGCACAGGTAAGACCGCATTCACTGCCATGATGACCAAGGTCCTGCTGGATAATGGCCATGGTGGCAAGCTGCTGCTCATTGACGCCGATCCGGCCATGGGACTGCCCCTTGCCCTCGGCGTAAATGTCAGGCGGACCATGGGACAGATACGTGAGGACATAATCAGGACTGCCAGGAAGGGCAAGCAGGAAGAAAGTCGCCAACTGGTCGATAAGCTTGACTACATGGTATTTGAGGCCCTCGAGGAGATGGACAACTTCGCCCTGCTGGCTATGGGCCGCACCGACACGCTGGGCTGCTACTGCCCGATCAATGACATCCTTCGTAGCGTCACAGAAACCCTCGCTAGTAGCTTTGACACCATCCTAATCGATGGCGAGGCCGGCCTGGAGCAGATAAACCGGCAGGTAATGAGACGCGTCGATACCCTGATTATAATTAGTGACGCTACATCCAGGGGCTTGCAAACCGCAGCTCAGATAAAAGGGATGGCGCAAACCGAGAGGGTGATCCAGTGTGAGAGGCTAGGCCTGGTATTTAATAGAGTACACGGAAACGAGGAATTATTAAAACAAGCTGCACAGGATATGGGACTGGAGGTCTTTGGTTATATCCCCCAGGATGAAAATATCGCCCACTACGATCTGCTGGGCAAGCCTTTAATGGAGCTCACCACATCACCAGGCCTTGACGCAGTTCGCAATATCGTGGAAAAACGCATTTTCAACGAGCGCTTCAGCTAGATTCTTGCTAATCAGCTCTGCGAACACATGCCCTTAATCCTTAATAAAGGAGTCTGGTATCCGCTACCGCGTCGCAGCACCCCGCTTACTGGCACTAAGGTGAAGTATCTTACGTTAATGTGACACATGCCTAACTTTTAGTCCGGTAATAGGGTGATTTCTGCAATACCCAACGGCGGACCAGGGGGCGAAAAAGTGGCACCAGATACCGCTTATAACCCAGCAACGAGGCTATCTCCTGCACAAAGTCTTCAAAGGTGTGCTGCTGATAGTTGAGCAAACTCTGGCTTTCACTGGTATCTAACCAGTCACTCATAGCAGCTTTGGAACCGAAGGCCCTTTCAGGAAGCATCCCGATTCCCATGGCATTCATCATCCGCCCCATAAAATCTCTATAATAGAGCTGGCCACTAGGCCCACCTCCGATAAGTAATATCTTGCCCCATACTTTTTTACTGTTCACCGCATTGGCAAGAGCCAGCCCAGCATCACGCGGATGGACAAATTCAATTCGCATGTCCAGAGGGAAATCGAACATCTTCGGAAGTTCTTCAACCCCACCCAACGACATTGGGGGCACAACAGCGAATCGGAAGATGGCCCAATCCAACCCGGATTCCTTGACCAATCTCTCGCATTCAACCTTGTGCCGTGTATAGTTGTCCACTGGTTTGACCGGATCGGAGACGGTGCGCGGTGGTGGCTGGCTTTGGGTATCGCCAAAGACACTAAACGTCGAAGAGAAGATAATCTTTGGTGGTGGTAACACTGTTTTCA
>JAGMCC010000140.1 GCA_023129355.1 Dehalococcoidia bacterium
CCTGTCTGGAACCGACGACAGGAGTCAGAAAGACCTTTTACAGTTCGGACACACAAAATGCGACAGAAACCAGTGGCCATCAGTCCGCGTATAATCGGGAATAAGCTCCAGAGACATTTCTTGTTTACAGTGAGGGCAATGAAACAACCTGGTTAGACCAATATCTTGCTGCAACTTTGCTGCGTCTGCCTTTCCTTCCTCCACTAAAAGTTTATATGAGCTAGTACTTTTTTTGATATCAGCTACTGCCAGCAGTGTATCAATCTTGGTCAATATTTCGCCTGGCGAATAAAACCCTTTTACCAGATAATCATCCGCTCCCAAATCGAGACCTAATCGAACATCCTCCTGTTGGCCTAATACCGTGAGAATAATAACAGGAAGCTCTTTTGTTGCTTCATCGAAACGAATGTGTCTCAAAACCTCGAGGCCGGGAAGTTTGGGCAAGTTCAAATCCAATAGGGTCAGGCTTGGCTTCTCTGATTTTACCAATCGCCATCCGCTCTCACCATCTTCAGCCACCAGAACCTTGTAACCATTATTCGTGAGAATATCTTGGTAGACAAGCCTGAACAAGGGTTCATCTTCGACAATTAATATTGTTCCCTTTTTTTCGTTGTTACCAGTGGTGCCCATAGATTCTTACCTCCTATGGTTTTTGTTAGATTAACCGTGCTATTCTCTCGGAATCCTTAAAACAAAGGTGCTTCCTTCGCCAACAACAGAGGTTGCTGTAATATCTCCTTTCTGTATCTCCATAAAACTCTTTGCAATATAAAGACCAAGGCCCGCACCGCCTCCTGACCGCGGGGTACCGCTAAGAGCTTTCTCTTTGGTGAATAAATTGTTTAAAACTTCGTCGGACATTCCCGTACCGGTATCCCTGACTTCAACAACCCCATATTTACCTTCTCTGGTTATCTTAATGGTAATAGATCCTTTATCGGTGAACTTGACTGCATTATTGATGACATTGCTCAGTGCTTCAACCATCTTATCCATATCTGCAAGAACAACGACTCCTTCATCCGCTTCCTCAAGATTTAGGGCTAATCCTTTTTTCTTGACATCCTTTCGGTAATCTCGAACGGCCAAGTCCACAATTTCCCTTAGCTTGATTGGCGCTATATCTACCAATAACACCCCGCGTTCAATCCTTGATATATTGAGCAAATCAGAAACTAAACGATAATTCCTGGTGCAAATCTGGTGCATCTCCTGAAGATACTGCTTTTGTTTGGTAGTTAAATCACCGGTCAGTCCCTCCAGCATGTTTTCTATACCTAGCTTTATTCCCACCACAGGTGTTTTCAGTTGATGAGACACAAGGGAAACAAAATCGCTTTTCATTGCCTCAATTTTTTTGCGCTCGGTGATATCCCTCACCACGTTAATGAATCCCCCTGCCTTTCCGGAGCCATCACGCAACAGAGCACCGCTATACTCGGCTTCAAATTCTCTCCCGCCGTTAGTCAGCAACGTATACTCTATCGTGCCACCACGCCCCTCTTTAAATATCCTTCTCGTATTCTCCCTGGCTCTAGCACGGTCTTTCTCAGCAACAAGCTCAATGCCGTTTCGCCCAATAACCTCTTCCTTATGAGTGTACCCGAACAGGCGAAGTGCTGCCTCATTCATCTCTAAAATTCGGCCTTCCAGATCGCTGACGGTAATCCCGTCTTTAATAGACTCAAACATAATACGCAGCTTTTCCTCCGATTCCTGCAGCGCCTCCTCCGCCCGCACCTTCTCCTCAATCAATCGCTGCTTTCCCAGTAGTCCCTCCACGGTGGCCAGCACCTCATCCATGTTCAAAGGCTTGGTGACGTAAGCCGATGCCCCATCGGTCAGGGCCTGCACCGCGGTTTCAACAGTGGCATAGCCGGTAATCATGATCACCGCCAAGCCGGGATGCATTTCCTTCAAAGGCGCTAGTAGTTTTGTCCCCTCCACGTCAGGCAATCTGATGTCCAGAAGCGTCAGGTTGAAGAATATCTGTTGTGCCTTCTCCAGCGCCTCTCGCCCTGTCCCAGCCGTCTCCACCTCATACCCATTCTTGCCCAGTATAAGAGATAGGCTTCTGCGGCTGCTCTCATCGTCGTCAACGATAAGGATTCTCCCCTTTTTATCCTTCTCGTCCATCTCTCAGTTTACTCCTATCATCCCGCCTTCTGTATCCGCTGCCGGATTCCCTCAATCAACCTGAGCATCTCATGCATGTCAATGGGTTTGTAGAGACAGGTGTAAGCATTATTTCTTATAGCCTCTTCCGCCAGGTCGGCCACCTCATGGCGGTGGCCTGTCATCATAACGGCCATAGCTTTCGGGTTGATCTCTTTGATGGCCAGGTAGGTGTCCAGGCCACTGATGGTCGGCAGCTTTATGTCGATTAAGATGATGCTGTAGTCCTGCTGCTGCGCTATGTCTATAGCCTCCTCGCCGGTATGAGCGATCCCTATCTTGTAGCCCCGCTTAGCCAGTATGCTCTCCAGGGTGTTGCAGAGCTCTGGCTCGTCGTCAACCACCAGGATGAGCGCCCCCTCTGTACTCTCCCTTGACTCCTCGATGATAGCAACCACCTTTTCCATGTCCAGTGGCTTGTAGATTATCCCATAGGCCCCATCTTGCAGCGCCTGCCTAACCAGCTCTTCGACCGTGTACGCGGTCATCATCATCACCGTGGCATCGGGCCTGATCTCCTTGATCCTTCTGTGGGTCTCTACGCCGTCCATGACTGGCATCTTGATGTCCATGAAGACCATGTCGAAGGTCCTCTCCCTGACCATATCGATGGCCTCAGGCCCGTCTGCTGCAGTGGCCACGGTGTAGCCCTTGCGCCCCAGAACCAGGGACATGCTCCTGCACAGGCTGGTATCGTCATCAACTATCAGGATGCTGGCTTTCTCTTCCATTTTACTGCTTCTCCTTTTTGCCTACGGGCAGGCTGATGGTGAAGGTGCTGCCTTTGCCCTCTATGCTCTGTACCTCGATGGTGCCTCCGTGCGCCTCCACCATGGTCCTGCATATAGCCAGTCCCAGCCCGATGCCCTTGGCCTTGGTGGTGAATAGCGGCTCGAAGAGCTTCCTCATGTTCTCTTCAGAGATGCCTCTCCCTGTATCCGTGAAAGATACGGCCACCCACTTAGGCCCCGGCACCTCAGACTTGATCACCAGTTGGCCGCCCTCGGGCATAGCCTGGATGGCATTGAGGATGATGTTGGTAAAGACTTGGCCGAGCTGACCGGGGTCAGCCAGAATTATCGGCAGCGTTATGTCGAGGTGCCTCACCACCTCGACGTTCTCAGGCACAGTCACGCGGTACAGCGACTCTTCGATGACCTCGTTGATATGAACGTTTTGCAGGGTCGCTGGCTTTGGGCGAGCGAAGTCGAGCAGGCTGCTGATGATCCTCTCGGATGTTGCCACTTCCTTCTCCAGTATCTCCAGGGTTTCCTTTACCTCCGGCTCGGGCTGTTCTATGGCAATGTTGAGGAAGTAGCTGGTGTTCT
>JAGMCC010000141.1 GCA_023129355.1 Dehalococcoidia bacterium
GGCGATGTTGAAATCGCCGTTAACCCTGAGCTCTTCTGGACTCTGCTGGTAATTCACCACCAGCCATCCTTCCCTGCCCAGTCCGCTGGTTACATCCTGCTCTTCCAGCAGGGTATAGTCCAGGACTACAACAACATCGGGTTTTTCCACCTGCGACATGACCATGACTGGTTGGGTAGAAATCCTGGTTGATGCGCTTACCGGGGCACCTCTCCTCTCGGCGCCAAATGATGGTGTAGCGGTTACCCCTTGATAGCCTTTAAGGTAGGCTGCCTGTGCCATTATCTTGGCAGCCGTTATGGCCCCCTGACCGCCTCGTCCATGCCACCTAATCTCATAGGGCCTTGTTATCATAGAAGATTTCTTTGCCATTCCATCAATTCCATTGATTCATCGTTTCACATTCGAAAGGGCTCGGACTTATGTTAACGCTCATTACTTGGATGTGTCAAATCTGGAATTTGGCCGGCTCTCAGTGTGATCGGGGATGGGAGCGGTGACAAGGCTTCTGAGTTGCTGGCAACGGTTCTAAGAGGAGGGCCTTCGCGTAAATTGTGCGTTGGCGATCTATTACCAGCCAGTGTGGCTGGTACCGAGGCCAGGGCGGTGAAGCGCCTAATACGATTGGCGGGAGGCTTATACAACTTGAAAGAGGAACAGTAGCAAACGCAACTGCCATGATAAGACAAACAACCTTTAAGGAATTCCCTTAAAGAGAGTGCGATTCGTGGATGTCACAAGGTCTATCTAGTGGGCAGATGCCTTGCTTACCAGGTCAATGGGGTAGTACCGGTTGTGGTAGTCCTCCCTTTTTACCATTCGCCTCGCTTCTCCGGAGCAGGTGGAAACGCATAGCCCACAACCATAGCACTTGGTGAGATCGACCTCGGCAGTCTGATTTACCAGTCTATTTGCGCCGAAGTGGCAGCGCTCCACGCACTTTCCGCAACCGGTACAGCTTTCGCTGTCAAGAGCCACTATGTCTGGCCCGGGGTGGAGTACTCCTCCCGCTGCCTGATGGGCTCTGAAGGGGAAGCATATCTCACTCTCGCAACTGCATATGGCGAACGTCCATCCCCCTGAGCCCATGCAGGCGTAAAAGGTGGGTATCAGTCCCTCCTGGTGAAGCTCCTGGAGAAGCTTCTTTGCCTCCTCAGGGCTCAGGTCCCTATACTCGTCGCTAGCTCTCTTGTATGCCTCAGCTCCATACAGTATGACCATGTCCTTAATGTAGGTCCCCTTTCTTTTCCCTAGGGACTCCTGGCACCGACATGGACCCACAGCGATCTGTGTTTTCTCGAGACCTGATATGGCGTCTATGAAGTCCGTCGCCCGCTGGAGGGTAACCACCTCCCCCGTGGGAAGAAAGCGGTTGAGCAGCCGGGCCAATACTATCAGGATGAACCTTCCCTTCACTTTCAAGAAAAAGCGCAGTGTTGCATCCAAGACCCTTAAGATTAAGGGCTCGTATCTGGCGTAGAGAGTCTGTAGCAGCAACTGGATTCGTCCAGTCTCCACCAGCTCTCCGTTTTTAGGGCGCATTGAATAATGGGCCATAATTCCTCCTGCTCGGATTGTATTCCGAAATGGGCTCTCAGTCAACCTAGCTGTGGGCGGTGTCCAGGACATACTATACAGTTTTCAGGCTATGGATACAGTGAGTATATTAAGAAGACCCTGGAGTATCCGGGGATTAACCGTGGGTTGCCCCCATTTTTAGTACCACATTGGGGGGGGCAGGCCATAGCCATATTTGATCTCAGATAGGGGATTTTACAAAAGGGGCTTTTATCAAGGCCATATGCGGAGCCGGTGAAGTGATAGTAAATTGACAAGCTGGCGATGACAGAGACTCCACCGGCATAATAGTGGATCGGGTGGATCACGTGGTCTGATCTAGAAAATAACTTGACTGGATTTAACTTTGTGGGATAGGAGAGTCTATAAACCCAATGGGCAAGGTAGTTTTTCGCCTAGAAGCTCTATATTCTTCGAATGACTTAGTCCGCAACTTATTTAAATATGACAGCAGTATATCCTGTTCTTCGTCGGAGAGGCTGGATATGATCGTGCCAATGATCTCTATATCCATTGCCTGACGCAAAGCTTCCTCTCCTTTGTCGGTCAATTCGATCCTGACCCAGTTCTTCCTTTCGAGGTCCTTCACTTTTCTTACCAGGCCATCCTCCTGCATGCGATTTAATATGGCAGAGATTGTGTGAGGCTCTCGAATGATCCATCGCGATATTTCAGCAGGGGTAGCTCGGTTCCCAGCCGCTTTCACCAGAAATAGTATGGTAGCACGTGTATATGAGACCTTACCCGATAGCCTCATCTCATCTTCAATGAGACCGACAATTACGTTACTAGTCTGGCGTAGAAGCAACCAGATTAATGATTCCCGATTTAGGCCAGCTTTGCTTTTCATATTTCACCCCTGATAAGAAATTTCTATTGCTTATTCTATCAAATAAAGCCCAATTTAACAATATTTATTGCTGGCTTCAGTCCGATCCAAGGCTACATGGGTTGACAAACGGGGGTGAGGGGGGTACTCTATTCGCACACCAGACCCGTTGCGAGTTTCCCTGAAGAAGTTAAAACCGAATACATAGTTCCGAGAGAGGCAAGCCGCGGGCGATTGTGGGGAGCAAAGCCGGGATATTCCCCTCAATGCATGTGGGTCCAGACTGTTCGCAGTTGGGGCTTGCGTGGGACTTGGCAGCGCAGTTACCGTTGAGCCTGCGAAAGAAAGGCTCAACATAGTTTTGTTGGTCGTAAGGAGATAGGACTATGAATGAATTGCACACAAAATTAAAAAGTCTGCCCAAGGCCTTTGCCCTCTGTGCGTTGGCCTATATCATCGCTTTATGTGTTGCCGTTTTTGTCGGATATGCAATGGGTGACCGGCATCCGATTTGGATTGTTTTAACAGCAGACATAGCAGCGACACTGGTCATTTATGCTTTCGCTCGCGTATTCCTGAATGCAAGCTTTTATGATGCGTACTGGAGCGTTGCACCGCTTGCGATTGCGCTCTACTATGCGTTAGGAGCCTCATCGGGAAACGTGGATTTTACCCGTCAGGTGCTGGTTGTTACCCTAGTATTTATTTGGGGTGTCCGATTAACGTATAACTGGGCCAGACAGTGGCGGGGACTGGGGCATGAAGACTGGCGCTATGCGAATATGAGGGAGAAATGGAAGCGTCTGTTCTGGATGGTCGAATTATCTGGGATAGAAATGATGCCGACGATAATCGTTTTTCTCGGCTGCCTTTCGCTCTACCCTGCCCTCTCCACCGGGACAAGCCCACTTGGAGCACTCGACTGGGTTGCTATTGTGGTCACCGCCGCTGCAATTATCATAGAAGCAACTGCCGATCAGCAGCTAAGGAGGTTTGTTAAAGCAAACCCGCAGCCGGGGAAGATCATGTCGACAGGACTATGGG
>JAGMCC010000142.1 GCA_023129355.1 Dehalococcoidia bacterium
CGACTCCAATACTGGCGAAAAAGCCGTTATCTATACTAATCGCCTGCGGTGATGAGGTCAATAAAGGCTATCGTCCCCCCAATAGAGACCAGACAGCGCTCGGCAGCCTTATTTTGATAGGGGAAATGGGCAGTTCGAGCTCCTGCTTGCCCCCAGCGCGCGACATGTTCACCCAGTCCACCGTGTCCTTAAGCTGGGACAACTGCTCCACTTGTCCCGAATCAATTATGTCATCGATGCGGTCCAGCATCTCGAGGGAAGTGTAAAGGCGCTGCGCTGTCGCTTTAGCCATCCCCTTTGAGATGATGCCGTGCCTTGCCTTCATGTGGTTAAGGGCGAGCTCCGCCTTGTAGGCGCTGGCAACGAGCTGCTGGCGGCTCATCCACTCCGTTTCATAATTCAGGTGATACTTCCAGCTCGGTGCCACCAGCGCCTGGCGATGCTCCTCCAGGCTCCGCAGCAGCAAGCGATAGCCGTAGCGCTCCGGGTTCTCGAAGGCTAGGCTCGCCGGGTCGAGGAAAGGGGCTAGTGGCGCGGTGAAGGTGAAGACTCGCTTGTCCTGAAATTTATCCATCAAAGTGCCGCAGTAGTCTACGGTGTCCATTACCGACTGCGGGGTCTGCTTGGGCAAGCCGAACATGAAGAAGATGTCCATTCGGCTGCATGCCGCCGCCAGGGCAGACTCAATGGTAGCCTCCAGGGCTTCAGTGGAGTAGTCCCGGCCACAGGCCTTTCTTATTTCGGGGTCGTGGGACTCCGGGGAGATCTCGAGACAGAAACCGGGGCAGGCTTCGCCCATTTTTTTTAGCAGCGCTGGAGGGGCGGGGCCGAAAAGCTCCAGTATAAGACGGTTTTTCGACCGCTCCTGGCCTAAAAGTTCCAGAAGGCGGTAGGCATAATCCTCGCCCGCCTGGAGGATGTCCCCCAGGATAAATATGGGGCCGCCGCTGAAGCGCCCGATGCGTTTCACATCATGGGCCACCGCCTCCGGGGTGCGGAAGGCGGTGCGCTCCCGGTTATAGCACTGGCGGAAGGCGGCAGCGGAGCCGCCGCAGATGAGGCAGTTGTGGGTGCAGCCCCTGCAGGTAAGCACCGCGGTGATGGGATAGCGCAGCCAGTGCCGGTAAGGGAGATAACTGGACAGGTCGCGGTAACGGACTACCGAGCGGACCGTGTGGTCGTAGTGGTTAACGAACACCCCGCTGAGCTCATCGGGGACATGCGAAAGAGGGTTCTGGTGCACCTCCCCGCTACTAGCTCTCCAGGAAAGATTGGGTACCGCGGTCGGTTCGCTATTGTTTAAGATGCACTCCATCAACTGGCGGAAGGGCTCCTCGGTGGAATCGCCCCGGAGCACATAATCGATCTCGGGGTAATCCAGAAGCTCCTGGTGATAGTAGGAGGCGGATAGTCCGCCGAGGACCAGTTTTGCCTCCGGGTGATGCCGTTTTACCATCCGGCTTATCTCAATGGCGCCATGGGCGTGGAGCAGCCAGTGAAGGTCGATGCCGAATACGGTGGCGTTCAAATCCCTAATAAGCTTCTCGGCGTCGAATTTGGGGTCACGGAGCATGCGGACCGCCAGGTTCACGATACGCACTCGGTAGCCAGCCCTTTCCAGGTACTCCGCGATGCTGGTAAAGCCTATAGGATAGAGCTCGAAAATAGGGGAGGAGGGGATGAGGTCGCTGGTCGGACCATAGAGGATGGTCTTTTGACGAAAGTCGTAGACGCTAGGCGGGTGAAGTAAAACTAGGTCGGTATGGGGCAACAGAGATGCTCCTTTGATGGGCGTCGTCTAATGATACCCAACCTCAAGGGTTGGGTCAATGGCCTGTGCTCTTCGGCTCTACACTGTATTGACACGTCACCATTCGCCCGCTTTTACCTGTCATTGCGAGGAGCCCTGGTGACGAAGCAAGCCAGGGGGTGGTGGCGAAACAATGAGATTGCCACGCCTTCAACTCGCAATTCAACATGCCGATTGCCAACGGCACCACCAAGTATGAAAAGGCTGTTTTCGCTGCAGATTCCTGCCGATGGTCGGCAACACGCCGACCGTGGGAATTAACGTCTCTAACGCCGTTCGTGATGAGCCCTTCACCGTTCGTGGTGAGCCCTTCACCGTTCGTGGTGAGCCCTTCACCGTTCGTGGTGAGCCCTTCACCGTTCGTGGTGAGCCTGTCGAACCATGAACAGCCCTTCGACATGCTCAGGGCGAACGGAATAGATTCTATTTGCGTAGCAACGACAGATTGGTTATTACCCACTCGCCCTGAGATGTATTTCTGAGGGACGACCCTTTATAGCTCCTGTTTAGTAGAACCTATGTTGTAGCACGGATGTGTTCTACTATCTATCTGAACGAGATCATTGTCTTTCTGATGAGGCGTATGTATCTTAATTTTGATATTGGTTAAGCGCTCCACTCCCTTGCCCATGTTCCTTAGCCCAGGCAAGGAGCAAATGGGAGGCAGAGAGCTCCACCCCAGCGGCATAATTGCATAGGCCGTCTACATTGTTCGAAAGAATTATATGATTGAGGGGGTTAGTTTCACGATAAAGCTAGCGGCTCAAGACATTTTGCAGGCGACTCAGCAGGGCCCCCTCCTCTTCAGGTAGAACGGTACGAGGATCGAGGAGCAGAAGGTTATTCTCGGTCCGCCCGATGACCATAGGCGACTCCATGCGCAGTTTGTCAGCCAGTTCCTTAACTTTGCCCCTGCCTCTGATAGCTACCAGGCGTGTGGGCAGGGTGCCCCCGGGGAGGCTGCCGCCACCTACTACGGATTCACCTTCAACTATTGAAGCGGCACCACCGAGGAACTGACGCCATTTCTGGGCTCGCTCCTCTATTTCCTCCAGTGGCATCGAGATCATCCGCCATACTGGGATTTTGGTCTCCGCTTCACCCTTGAGATAGTGGATCAAGGTGACTGCTAGCCCTGCCAACCTTATCTTATCGATGCGCACCGCGCGAGCTAGGGGATGCCTTTGGAGCTTGGCAACAAGGGGGCCCTGTCCCACAATGATCCCGGCTTGGGGTCCGCCGAGGAGCTTATCCGCGGAGAACATGGCCAGCCCCACCCCTGTCGCAATGCTCTGCTGAACCATAGGCTCAGGGTCCAGCCCGAACCTGGCGGTATCCAGGAGGCAGCCGCTGCCTAAGTCGTCGAGCACTGCAAGACCGTATCGCTCCCCGAGTTGAGTCAACTCCTCAATGGCCACCGATTGAGCGAAACCGACTATTCTGAAGTTGCTGGAGTGGACTCGGAGCAGGGCTGCGGTGCGGGGGGTGATTGCCTCTTCATAGTCCGACAAATATGTGCGATTAGTTGTCCCCACCTCTACCAGTTTAGCCCCGCTCTGGCGCATCACACTGGGGATGCGGAAGCCGCCGCCGATCTCCACCGCCTGCCCCCGGGAGACGATCACCTCTTTGCCC
>JAGMCC010000143.1 GCA_023129355.1 Dehalococcoidia bacterium
CTCTCGCAAAGCGGAGGGGTCGCAACGACAGGGTCAATTAGCAATGTACTGGACAATTAAATCCCCTTGTTTTAATGGGGTTTCTATGCTATGATACATTTAAGGTAAGGAATCTCTTTGACACTAGTGGGCGAGATGACTACGGAGAAGGAGAAGGCCCTAGAGCTGGCTGTAAGCCAGATCGAGAAGCAGTTCGGTAAGGGCTCGATTATGAGGCTGGGGGAGGATTCGGTGAGGATGGCGGTGGACTTTATCCCCACCGGTGCCATCTCACTGGATTTCGCCCTTGGCATTGGGGGCATCCCCAGGGGTCGGGTTACTGAGATCTTCGGGCCGGAGATGAGCGGAAAATCGACCATGGCGCTTCATATCATCGCTGAGGCTCAGAATAAAGGTGGCACGGCAGCCTATATCGATGCGGAGCATGCACTTGATCCTGGTTATGCCGCCAAATGTGGTGTCAAAGTGGAGGAACTACTTATCTCCCAGCCAGACACGGGGGAGCAGGCGCTGGAGATTACAGAGGCACTGGTCAGAAGCGGGGCGGTGGATGTGGTAGTTATCGATAGCGTGGCTGCCCTTGTCCCCAGGGCAGAGATTGAGGGGGATATGGGTGATGCTCATGTGGGACTTCAAGCTCGCTTAATGTCCCAGGCGCTGAGAAAGCTTACTGCTGCCATTCACAGGTCGCATACCTCGGTAATATTCATCAACCAATTGCGTGAGAAGGTAGGGGTTTTCTTTGGCAACCCAGAGGTGACCCCAGGGGGTAGAGCACTCAAGTTTTATAGCTCGGTGAGGATCGATCTGAGGAGAGTGGAAACCATCAAAAAAGGAGACGAGACGATAGGCAGCCGGGTGAGAGCTAAGATTGTCAAGAACAAGGTTGCCCCTCCTTTCAAGAACGCCGAGTTTGACATCATGTTCGCTCAGGGGATCAGCAGCGAGGGCTGCCTTATCGACATGGGGGTGGGAATCGGGTTGGTGCAGAAAACTGGTGCCTTCTTCTCCTTTGGCGAGACCCGCCTGGGTCAAGGGCGCGAGAACGCCAAAGATTACCTGAAGGAGCATAAAGAGGTTGCCCAGGAAATGGAGCGGCAGATCCGGGCAGTAGCCTTCGCTTCTCAAAGCCCTCCCGATATCAATTTGGCTGAGCAATAAAGTTTGCCTTAGAACGAGAAGGCGAAAAGGCAAAAAAAGGCTGGGAGATTTTAGTCCAGCCTTTTTGTGTTTAATTATGAAGACCATAACCGCGATCGAGGAACAGAAGAGGAGGAGAGAGCGGGTCAGTATCTTCCTGGATGGGAGATTCGCCTTCAGCGTGGGAAGAGGCGTGGTTGAGGAGAGTGGTCTTCATCCGGGGCAGGTGCTGTCCGATTCTAGGGTAGAGGAACTGGCGGCAGCCGATCTCTTTGGGAAATGTCTTAACGCTGCCCTTCGTTTGCTGAGCTATCGCCCGCGAAGTGAGGCGGAGATCAGGACCAGGCTCAGCCGAAGATTCGACATGGAAACCATTGAAGGGGTCATTCTTCGGCTCAGGGAAAGGCAAATGATAGATGACGTCGCCTTCGCAACGTTCTGGAGGGAGCAGCGGGACTCCTTTAGCCCCCGCGGCAGGCGGTTGCTCAAGGCGGAGCTCAGGCATAAGGGGATCGATCGGGAACTGATCGATGAGGTGCTGGATGGCATCAACGACGAGGAGAGCGCGTATAGAGCAGCGCAAAAGAGGGTGCATACCTTGGTAAAAGAGGACTACGAAACTTTTAAGCGAAAGCTAGGCGCTTTTCTGCGTAGGCGAGGATTCAGCTATGAGGTGGTCAACCATACTACCGAGCGCCTTTGGCAGGAGCTAGGGTAGTTCTATTGACTTGTAAGTAAATAAAAGTTTAACATGGAAGATTCAAGATAGCCTTATCTGAACTGGAAAGCTCCAGACGAAAGGGGAGATAAAAATGTTAGAAATAATTTTAGCGGCGGTAGGGGGAACTGCCCTTGGGGGTGCGGTTGCTTTTCTGGTATGGCGGATGGTTGTTGGTCGCCGGATTCGCGCTGCCCAAAGTGAGATTGAAGCTCTCCTCACCGATGCCCAGACAAAGCACAAGGAGGCGCTTCTTGAGGCTAAAGAGGAGGCGCTAAAGATTAAATCTCAAGGGGAGTCGGAAATCCGCGAGCGCCGCGCTGAGCTTCAGCGACATGAAAAGCGAATCTCTCAGAAGGAGGAGAACCTCGATAAAAAATCGGATGCCTTGGAACGACGAGAACATGGGATACTCGCCAAGGAAAAGGAGGCAGAAGACCTGCACAGTCATCTTCAGGAGTTGAAGCAGAAGCAGATTCAGCAATTAGAGCTTATCTCCAGGATCTCCAGCGATGAGGCAAAAGAGCTACTGATTAAGGCGGTGGAGGATGAGGTTCGTGAAGATGTCGCCCGCCGTATTCAAGTGATCGAGGTTCAGCTTAAACAGGAGGCTGATGAGCGGGCTCAGGAGATCCTCTCCCAGGCCATTCAGCGCTGTGCCACCGATGTGGTCTCGGAGAGCACCGTCTCCGTAGTCCCGCTGCCCAGCGACGAGATGAAGGGACGCCTCATCGGGCGCGAGGGAAGAAACATCAGAGCCCTTGAGAATGCCACCGGTGTTGACCTCATCATCGACGATACCCCCGAGGCGGTGACCATCTCAGGCTTCGATCCGGTACGTCGCGAGATCGCTCGGATCGCCCTGGAAAAGCTTATCCTCGATGGTAGAATTCACCCCGCCCGCATTGAAGAGATGGTGGCAACGGCGAGGAGCGAGGTGGAGACAACGATCCAAGGAGAAGGGGAGCAGGCAACCCACGAGGTGGGGGTACCCGGGCTGCAGCCTGAGTTAATCAAGCTTTTGGGTCACCTCAAATATCGCTTCAGCTATGGACAGAACGTGCTCCGGCACAGCATCGAGGTAGCTCACCTAGCTGGCATGATCGCCTCGGAGCTGGGAGCCAAGGTCGCGCTAGCAAAGAAAGCGGGACTGCTTCATGACATCGGCAAGGCAGTGGATTTCCAGGTAGAGGGACCTCATGCCAAGATCGGCGCTGACCTGGTAAAGCAATGGGATAAATCTGCTGAGGTGGCCAGTGCTGTCGCAGAGCATCATGGAGAGACCAACTCAATGAGTATCCTGGGTTTTATCGTCTCCGCCGCTGATGCCATCAGTGGAGGGAGGCCAGGGGCCAGAAGGGAATCCCTGGAGCACTATCTGAAACGCCTGGAAGCGCTGGAAAGCGTGGCCAATAGCTTCACAGGCGTGGAGAAATCCTACGCCATCCAGGCTGGTCGCGAGATCCGCATTATGGTTAAACCTGCCGAGATAGATGACCTTGCAGCGCTAAGACTTACCCGAGATATTGTGAAGAAGATCGAGGAAACTCTGCAGTATCCGGGTCAGATAAAGGTAACGGTCATCAG
>JAGMCC010000144.1 GCA_023129355.1 Dehalococcoidia bacterium
AACCCCTATGGTGAACCACATGAAAACAGGACGAAATGGGCACAAGGCCTCGATATACCCGAAACCGCTGACACGGTTCTCTTCATGGGCTGTAACACGGCTTACCGGAGACAGGAGATAGCCAAGGCAACTGTAAAAATACTGAAACGCGCTGGTATCAAATTTACCGTTCTGCCAGACGAGTGGTGCTGTGGGTCACCTCTACTGAGGAATGGGAATGTAGACCTGGCAGAGAAAATGATTATACACAACGTGGATTTACTAAAGGAAAAAAAGGTTAAAAGGCTTGTTACTCCGTGTGCTGAAGGTTACATGGGAATAAGTAAGGACTGGCCACAGCTTGCTGGAGAGCTACCGTTCAAGGTTATGCATATAAGCGAGTTACTTACCGAGCTGATTTCAGGTAGAAAGATAAAGTTCAAGAAGCCGGTTAACTTAAGAGTAACCTATCACGACCCATGCCATCTGGGAAGGGAAATGGATATCTACGATGAGCCGAGAGCAGTTTTAAAATCGATCCCAGGGCTTGAGCTGGTGGAGATGTATCCCACCAAACATGCGGCATGGTGCTGCGGTGCCGGTGGGGGGGTCAAAACCTCCAACCCGGAACTCGCACTAGATATAGGTGCTGCCAAGATCCCGTTTATAAAGGAAACCGGCGCAACCGTTCTGGCATCGGCATGCCCGTTCTGCAAAACGCAGTTCATGGATGTTATGGAGAGGGCGAAAGAGCCGATCGAGGTTAAGGATATAACTGAACTGGTCGCCGAAGCTATGGGGGTATAAAAATGGTACAGATAACGGATATCCTGGACGAGCTAGAGAAAGTAAACTTAGCGCCAATTCTAATACCTGTGTTGAAGGTATCGGACCCATTGATGGGCGCTTTACCAAAAGGATCGCTGAAAGATATGATGGCCCGCAAGGGAACGCAGGATGATCTGGTTAAAACAGTAGAAGGCCTGGCACCTTTGTTTCCCGCATTGATTAGATTTGCCGGTCATATCGCTGAATCTAAACTCGCAACCGGTTCTTTATCTTTATGGGCAAATATAGCAACGCCGATCATGAAGCCACTGAATCCAGTTATGGCAAGGATGGTGGTACCATCGGTCGGCCCATCGCTCAAACTGACAAATGCCCTGGCTCCAATATTTCCATCATTTTTAAAGGTCTCGGACATCTTCTTGAGAATGGAAGTATCACTCGAAAGGATATTCCGCGGCGGCAAGGGCAAATGAGCCACATGGTCAGTGAGCCTTCCCCTAAAGCTGATACCATCTTAAAATAGCTAACCAGGCTGCCTCCAATAAAGCTAATGCCCTCTTAATCCAGCATGCCGCTTGTAAAAGGCACCACTGAGGATAAAAAATAGGGGTGAATCATACGGTACACATTTGCTCCTCATTGCTTTTCCTCAGGAGGATTGGTTGTAACCATATGTCATTCTGAGGGACCCCGATTCGTCGGGGGACCGAAGAATCTCTCGAATCAGAGATAAGGTTTAGATTCTTCCCCCGATAAATCGGGCTCAGAATGACAAAGAAAGTCGCTTTATTTTCGTGGCCTGACAACTACCCAAGCCGCCTCCATACCCGACGGGCCACTCTTACTAGTCGATAGCCTGCTGTGAGATCCGCCTCTCGGTGTGAGCACCGGTCGATAACCCACTCTTGAAGAGTCCGGTTCAACGAGGGAACTTGCACAAGATTCCAGGTGCTCAGGACATTTTCCGCAGCGTGTCAAGGAAGGCTCTGAATGCCTCGGGGCCGGAGTAGCGGAAATTGAACCCGGTCGCTTTACGCACCTTCTCCGTGTTGACAACTATGGGGTATTTGAGTATCTCCATGCCACCCGGGGAACGCGACTGGAGGTGTAGATTCCAGGAAAGCCGGGTAAACCTTGACAGCAGCCCTGCCGGGAGGGCAATAGACCGTTTGCCTACGGCCTTGATCATCTCGGTATAGCGCAGGCCTCCCTCGCCGGCAACATTAAAGATCCCCTTCTGCTTCTGCTTGAGCAGGACTGTGACCACCTCCACCAGGTCGTCCTCGTGGATGAACTGCCACAGCGGGTCGTGTCCGCTAGCTCGAATCATCACCGGGGTAAACAGAACGGTCAGTCCCCCGGCGACAATGTGAGGCCCGGTTACCGTGACGGTGCGCACGATGGTTACACAGGTATCCGGGTGGTTTGACATGAAGTCCTGGAACATCAGATCGACCCTGGCCTTGTCGTTGGGGTAGAGGAAATCCGGGGTCGGCCGCAGCGGCGCGTCCTCTTTGATCGATTCGGGATTGTCGGCATGTGCCCCATAAGTCGTGTGGCTGCTCATATAGAAGAGGTGACTCACCGATACCTGCCGGCAGGCTTCGAGGAAGTTCTGTGAGCCCTCGATATTGATGCTATGGGACCCAGCCTCATCGTGAATGGGCGTAACTTGAAAGGCTAGGTGCAAGGCAGTGTCGATCTGGTTATCGGCGAAGATATCGGCGAAGGGCTCCCGTACATCTCGATGGTAAAACTTCAGCTTGGTAGAGGCAGCGCTGGGCTCCTTGATGTCGATGCCGACAATGCGCTCCACTTCGTCTTCCTGCTCCAGCCTGTTGAGCAACCGACCACCGAGGTATCCCCCGATGCCGGTGATAGCGACATTTTTCATGCTTTCCCCCTGCTCATCGGTTTGCCGTAGTATGGCCCGCTCAAAGTCCTCTGTCAAGCCCCTCTCAATCAATAGAGTTCCATATATTCATATCACCACTTAAGAAAAAGCTACAGCTTTTTATTGACCACGACAGTGATATAAAGAGGAGTCCAGAGGGAGCTCCCTCTGGCAGGGGTCTGGGGGTGCCCCCCAGAAATACATCTCAGGGCAGGTGGGTGGGAAATATCAAATTTGTCATTGCGAGCCGAGGGCGCGGTAATCTCATTGTTTCGCCACCAGGGCTCCTCACAATGACGGGAAAAATCAGGCGAACTGTGACGCGTAACTAATGTACGAACGAGTACACGAGATTGACGGTTTTTTTAGAAAATGCTAGAATGTGACGGAATTAGCAATCTTATGTATTATTAAGGTAGTCAAGGGTGGTAAAGGAATCTTGCCCTAAACACGGTATAGACCTATCAGTCAAAAGGCCATGAGTAGGCAAGCTGGCTGCTGAGGAATAAGGAGTGAGCGAGGCGTTAATTATCAAATACGAAGTGAATCCAACAAGCGTTGCCTGTAGTTTATCACTTCTGCAACATAGTAGTAGAACCGCCACTTCGTGAGATATTCTCGGGTGTCGGTTTTTTGTGACTTTTATCACTAAAGCATTTCATACATAATGCTAAAATAACAAAGGGGGTAGAAATGGCTAAACCAAAAGTTGCTTTTTACTGGTGTGCCTCATGCGGTGGCTGCGAGGAGACGGTGATTGACCTCAATGAAGATATAC
>JAGMCC010000145.1 GCA_023129355.1 Dehalococcoidia bacterium
GACCTCGAGCAAGCTATGGAGGCGATGCGGTCCAAAGCTAGAATAGCTGAGCCGGATCCTCAGCGAGCCCAAGTATATGCCCAGTGCTACGGGAGATGGCTCTCCACCGCTAAGTGGCTGGAGGATCTAAGTGAGGAATGGCATGAGCATGTGGAACTCTGAGAAGAAAGCAGTGCTTGAGGCCGCTCAGCAGATGGCGAAAAAGGGGTTGGTAGTGGGCACCTCGGGAAACGTGAGCATGCGTCTCAGGGAGCCCAGCGGACGGGAATTGCTGGCCATCACGCCCAATGCGCGCTATTACGATACGCTCGATGTCGATGACATAGTAGTAGCCGATTTCGAGGGAGAGAACGTTGAGGGAGAACTCGCCATCTCTATAGAGAAGATGTTGCATATCGGGATTTACAAAGCGCGCAGGAAGGTAAATGCAATCATTCACACTCACCCCGTTTTCGGCAGCGCCATTTCAGTTGCCACCCGGGAGATCCCTGCTTTTCTCGACGACCAGGTTACCTATATTGGCGGGGAGATAAAAGTGGCCGAATATGCTCTTCCCGGCACCAAGGATCTGGTAGATAATGTTATTTCGGCTCTGGGGCCCAGAAACTCGGTTCTACTAGCAAATCACGGCGCCGTCAGCGTGGGGAGGGACATGAGGGAAGCCTTTACCATCTGCGAGTTGGCAGAGAAGACAGCGAAGATATACGTGTGCGCCCTGAGCCTGGGGAGGGTTAACCCGGTTCCTGCCCAGGCAGCGGAGGTGGAAAAGGCTTTCTTCAATTTTATCCATGGCGATAGCCAATGATACGATAGTTACAATACCATAGGAAATTTGCCGCAAGAAGTCCCTAGAACAACGCGATATCGAAATTGCCTTATGTGGAGTAGATCTCGATGCCAAAGAAAATGCCCCAATATGTGGAAGGATTCAACCCGTTCGGGGATTTAATAGGTTTGGCCTTTACCAAGGCAGAGGAGGGATGCAGTCAGTGTGTGCTTGAAGTTGATGCAAAGCTGCTAAACCCCTTCCGAATTTTACATGGCGGAGCCACATACACCATGGCAGATACCGGCATGGGTGCCGCTCTTCTTTCCTGCATAGACGCTGATCAGCAATGTTCAACAATAGAAATTAAAATCGTCTATTTCAAGGCAGTGGCATCGGGTACTCTTGCCTGCGATACAAAGGTTATTCACAAAAGTAAAAGAATTGCTACTTTGGAATCAGAAATAAAACACGAAGGGCGCCTTGTCGCCAAAGCTCTCGGAACCTGGTCCATATACCAGGAAAAGAGGGATTGAGTGCGCCGAGTATCGAAGACCGCTCACAGCAAACTGTAACGGCAGCCAAGTGCGTGTAGAACTATTATGGCTACAATTCCTCCGTCTCCGCCGTATGCCATCAGCTCAAACTGAGGATCCTGCCTGAACAAGATACATGAGGCTTTGCAAGCTGTCAATCAAGGTTGGTCAGCACCGTGTAGGGATGACTCTCGGCTCTAACAAATCGCTACTTTGTGACTGAGTGAACAATCTGGACTTGTGTGTGGTCGCGAGCGGTGCTGGATTCGAACCCCGGACACCCTGATTAAAAGTTATTGAGGGGAATTTCCGTAGCTGGAGGAGCCTAAAATCCTGATTTTAATACCCTAACTCTGTATATCTTACACTCCCATATTTCAACTAGTCAGGGACTCATCACTTAGGCTTTCGACCATAATCATTATAGCATTGATGGCATTTCATGCAATATATGTGATGCTGGTGTGATCTCAGCGTGATATGAACCTTTATTAGCCTTGTAACCTTGCCAGCACCTCTTGTGTTCTACGATGCCAGTAGTCCATCCCCAGCTTCGATATAGGGCGTTCGACGGGTACCTCTCGGAAATGTGTTACTCCTTGTAACCACCGCGGTTTCTGTCCTGTCTGATTTCCTCAGGAATAAGGTCGGATACTTTCGCTGTCGCGACACATGCTACTGTGTCTGCCGCGCCGTAGTAGACCAGAACCTCATCGTTATCCTCGAGGATCTCCTTATCCACACTTGGGACAGCGCCGCACGTGAATACTACATTGGGAACGTAGCATCCCTCCTCGCCGAGCTCGCAAGTGTCCTCTGGCTCCAGTACGGGATTGGGAGAGCGATAGACCAGCTGGCCCGGATCGTCCAGTGCCACTAGCATGACACCCAGCCGGTAGACAAAAGATTGGTCAACGCCGTGATAGATGAGCAGCCAGCCGTACTTGGTCTTGATAGGCTGACACCCGCCGCCAATTTTGGACCCATCCCAAGCCATTCCTGCTCCTGGGCCTAGCAGTATACGATGGTCTTCCCGGGGCCAGGGAGAGTCTAGACGCTCAGAGGAGGAAATCCAAATACTTGGATCAGTCCTATGGTACATCACATACCGTCCGTTGAACATCTCTGGGAATAAAGTGGCATCCTTATTATCAAAGCCTGGGAAAAGAAGGCCATGTTTTTCCCACTGGCTCCACCGACGGCTTAGGAAGTCGTTAAGAGCGATAGAAGCTAGCGCGATCTGCGCGATAACACCATCATATGCTGTATACAACATATAGATGCGTCCCCTTATCAGGAGGGGCCTAGGATCCTCGCAACCCCTCTTCTCCCACTTGTCCCCCGGTTCAAATATCGGATCCTCCACCCTGTCATCGATATGAAAGCCATCTGAGCTCATGGCCAGCCCGATTCGGGAGACCTCGTCCTCTCCACATGCGCGATACAAAATGTAGATCCTGTCATTCAACCTTATAACACCTGGATTGAACACGTACTTAGACTCCCAGGGATGTTCCGCTATCGCCCGGAGAATGGGATTCCCCATGAATCTGATCAGCTTGCCTGCTTCAGGCTCTGCCGGATGTGGCAATTTCTCCGGCATAACCCCCTCCACCGTTTCCCATCCGGGCACGATCAACCGTGCCAGGTTTTCCGATTCCTTCCCGTGACCCATAAGCTCTGTGATCTTCCTGTCTATATATTCCTCGCTGCCGCCTACAGCTTTGAGCATTTCCACCAGAAACTCCCTTGATGCCCAGTCCCTCTCTACGTGCAGTGACAGAGGGGTGGGCAGGCCTTTACCGCCTTTAAAACTGTAGCTGGACCAAGTCCAAGCAGAGCAAGGTATGAACGTCCCGTCGGGAAGGGACAAGGCAAGGTGGTAGCAATCTGCGAGGTAGCCTAAGTTCGTCGTCAGATGCAACAGAGAAGGGTCCCCCGCCTTTTCTAGATCGCTTATCATCTTTCTGAAACGCTCGATTACTTTTCTCTGGAGCTTGTTTTCAAATATATTATGCGCTGACAGAGGATCCTTTCCCCAGTGGCCTTTCAGTGAGTTTATCACCCTGGCCCCGAATTCTTTTCTCTCCCGCGCGAACTGTTCCCAGATTTCCCC
>JAGMCC010000146.1 GCA_023129355.1 Dehalococcoidia bacterium
TCCTCAAAATACGGGTTCACCTCCACCAGACCATCGCCATCCAATATATTGCGAACATAGCTCAGCGCAAATAGCGGCTCGATGCCGCTGGAACAGCCGGCGATGATGCTCAGGGTGCCAGTAGGGGCGATGGTTGTTCTGGTTGCATTGCGTACTCTTTCCTTGCTACCCGCATATACACTCTCATTAAAAGCAGGGAAAACGTCTCTCTCATTGGCTAGCTTTTTAGAGGTCTCTGTGGCCTTGTCGCATATGAAGCTCATCACTTCCCCTGCAATTTTGAGAGCACCCTCCGAATCATAAGATATACCTAACTTAATCAACATATCGGCGAAGCCCATCACCCCAAGCCCGATCTTCCTCGTCCTTTTAGTCATATCCTCAATCTCGGGGATAGGGAAGCTGTTTTTGTCGATCACATTATCCAGAAACCTGACAGCAATATTCACTGTATCCGCCAGCTTGTCGTAGTCGATTTCGGGTTCTTCGCCCTTTACATCGCAGACCATACGTGAAAGGTTAATAGAACCCAGATTGCAGGATTCGTAGGGGAGGAGGGGCTGCTCGCCGCAAGGGTTGGTGCTCTCGATATCTCCTAGCATCTTTGTGGGGTTATCCTCATTGATCCGATCTATAAAGACAAGCCCGGGGTCGCCGGTTCGCCAGGCCAGGTCCACGATCATGTTGAAGACCTCCTTGGCATTGAGCTTCCCATGAACTGCCTTATTGCGGGGGTTTATAAGGTTATAGTCGGCGCCTTCCTCTACTGCCTTCATAAATTCAGCGGTTGCCGCCACCGAGAGGTTGAAGTTGGTGAGGGTGTCGCCCTTTTCTTTAGCGGTGATGAATTTCAGAATATCGGGATGATCCACGTTCAAGATAGCCATGTTGGCGCCACGGCGCATCCCCCCCTGTTTGATGACATCGGTGGCCGCATCGAAGGCCCTCATGAAGGAAACAGGCCCGCTGGCTACTCCCCCGGTGGAGCCCACTGTATCGCCCTCCGGCCTTAACCTGGAGAAGGAGAAGCCGGTGCCGCCGCCGCTCTTGTGAATGAGCGCGGTGTGCTTTACCGTATCGAAGATGCGTTCCATGGAATCCTCGATGGGGAGGACGAAGCAGGCGGAGAGCTGCTGCAACTCGCGGCCGGCATTCATCAGGGTCGGGGAGTTGGGCAGAAAATCGAGATTAGCCATCACCCGATAGAAGTCCTCCTCCCAGGCCGCAACATCCGCTTTGGGGTCGTAGCGGAGTTCGGCGGAGGCGATATTCTGGGCCACGCGACGGAGCATCTCCTGGGGCGTTTCGATAACCTGACCCTGCTCATCCTTCTTGAGGTATCTCTTTTCCAGAACCCGCATTGCATTTTCCGAGAACCCGGCAGGTTCGGCTTTCGTTATCCTTAATTTCTTTGTCGGCGTGACCCTTCGCTCTTCGCCCCGCTGCTCCTTCTGTTTCGACTCGGTGGGATGTATTACAACCTCCATTTCACTCCCTTCAGCGAGAATTTGCTTCACCGTAGCCTGGATTTCGGTGGCCCTTAGTCGCGAATCCGGTATGACGCTCTCCATCCCGGGAAAACTCTGGTAGGTTTGCTCCAGGCGCTGAATCACCTGATCGGTGATGCGCTCTACCACGTTCCTATCCGAGATGCCTTCGGAATCACAGTAACGAAAGACCTGGTATGCAATCTTGTTGCGAATGAGCTGCTTCGGCCCGTTTTTTTGGTCCATCTCCTATCTTCCCAGAAAGACTAGTGAAATAACGTATTTCGTTTTCCCTTGACCAAAGGCTTTAGATTCCATTTGGCATCGTTTCTTAATATCATTAATCTCAAAACCTTTGAAAGATTTTATGGGCATATTACTTTCGAAGGCTCTAGACACAGGAGAAGGAATCCTATCACTAATATATATAGGCTTCCGCATAAAATAGCCGAAAAAACCTTTTGATCTAGGTTTCTGACACTGCTTCCACAAAATAACAGAGCATGGTTCTGTACTGATTTGAGAAATACGAATAGCGGCAGCTTGAATTGATACCTTAAAAATATGAGCCAAACGTTCGATAGTACTAATAGATAAATCAAAACCTGCTAAATATTTTTTTAAAGTCTTTTCCGGCATTAGAAGTTCTGCCGCTGCAATATCGCATAAGCGTTCCATAGCTTTGATGACAGCGTTTGAGTTGGTTTGCCTGAATTCGTCGCAATCTACGCACAGTGGTCGATCCAGCTCATGTAATATAGTATGCCCAATTTCATGAGCGCAAGAAAAGTTCTGCCTAAATGGGTGGTGGCTCGAGTTTATCTTTATAATGTAGCCATCCTGATGCCTGATAAGGAGCGCGTCTATTTCGCCAAGGTCAGTTTTCTCGATTTTCTTGATACCCTGCAAGTAGGCAAGTTCTTCACCCAGGAAAGGTGGCTCTTCTCTCCCCCTCTTTTTGACCAATTCGCCCACTAGCGCCTGAGCGCGTTTAGTTACGAAATCGATAGCCTCCTCTATACTAATAGGCAAAGATAACCCAGGACTAACTGCGCCACTGCCGGGTAAAAAATGTGTACTCATCGATCGCTCCTATCATTTCAGCTAGAACCTTTTTAAATAATCCTGGGGTGGGAAGAATTCCATAAGATCGCTAGGCTTTAAATGATCCACTTGATCAGTGGGGAGTCTCATAGTTCTACTCTCTACCATGACCATTAGCTTTTTAACAAGGTCTCTTACGTCTCCTATTTGCGACTCGCTTATGCATAATGCGCGCCCGCATACTAGGTCGTATAGCAGGGCTTTCCGGTAAGGTTCTAGCTTATTCGTGTAGTTCCGTATAGGAATTCCATGCTCCTCCAGCCAAGGGCTAACCCGGCGTTCAAACCTTTCCATCTCTTTCTTTGTCCATGTCTTCATAGTGCTTCCTCCATTAGCTTTTCTGCCATCCTACATTGGTGACGTTAGCCCGCTGCTTCTCTTGTGTCTTCTTTCACTCTCCCCACACTTCCACTACCACCGGCAATTACATCGAGTTCCTCGTTAGAAAAATCCGAAAAGAGGGGGAGCTGGGGGGTGGAATCGCGAAGCGGCGTGAGCTTAGCATAAGCATCGGCCTCTTCTCGCACCTCCTCGACGTCGGCGAAGGCTCGGTAGACGCTGGCGAAGCGAATGTAGGCGATGCCGTCAAGCCGGCGCAATCGCTCCATCACCATGTCCCCGATGAGGGAGGTGGCCACCTCTCCTTTGCCCAATTCGTGGAGCTGAGCCTCGACGTCGCCGGCCAGTTCCTCAATGGTCTCTTGGGATACGGGGCGCTTGGCGCAGGCCTTTCTAATCCCCGTAATCAGCTTCTCACGGCTGAACTCCTCTCGCCGCCCATCCTTCTTGAGCACCAGCAGGGC
>JAGMCC010000147.1 GCA_023129355.1 Dehalococcoidia bacterium
TGGCACAATCTGGGGAGGGGAGTTCCTGATCGCTGACTTCCACCGCTTCCAAAGGGCGGGACATTTGGAAAACGTACCCCTGCTCGGAGGTGAGGCGGCCGTTAAAAAACCTTATCGGATGGCTTTGAGCTATCTACATACCTTGTTAGCAGAAGACTTTTCCCTGGAAGGTCTGCCCATGAGCAAGCTCGATATCCCCGCCCTTGAATTATTAAAACAGCAGCTAAGGCGAGGAATAAACTCTCCTTTGACCTCAAGTGCGGGTCGGCTTTTCGATGCCGTCTCCGCCTTAGCCGGGGTGAGGGATGAGATTGATTATGAAGCTCAGGCAGCCATCGAGCTGGAGATGCTGGCCCTGGAGGAAGGGGATGAGTTCGAAGGGAAATCCTATCCCTTTTCTATTGGCGAGCATCAAGGAGTGAGGGTTATAAAGTTGGGGGAACTATTTTCCGCGGTAGTTCAGGATGTTAAAGCTCAAGTCCCAACCCCCATTATATCGCTCAAGTTTCATAATACCGTGGCTCAAATGATCCTTGAAATGGGTAAATTGATTGCAAAGGAGACTGGCATAACTAAGATTGCATTAAGCGGCGGTGTCTTCCAAAATCGGCTGCTCCTCAGGTTGGCTAATGTTGCGTTGCAGAGAAAAGGCTTCGACGTGTTTACTCATAATTTGGTGCCCTGCAACGACGGTGGAATCTCCCTGGGACAGGCAGTTATCGCCAATTTCGCCCTACACTGATTATCCTATGAAGATTATTTTTACCAAACATGCTGAATTAAAATTTAGAGACTTGGAAGAGCAAGGTTTCAAAATAGCAAAGGGACAAGTAGAAAATGCTCTCAACATGCCTGAAAATATCATGGAAGGTAGGAAAGGTCGCTTAATTGCACAGAAAGTGATAGACGAAACCCACATAATAAGGGTAATATATCAAAAGGAGAAAGATTCAATTAGAGTGATCACGTTCTATCCGACAAGGAGGCGGAAGCATGAAGGTTAGATATGATAGGGAGGAAGATATCCTGATGATAAAGGTCTCCGATGAACCCATTGACTACGCTCAAGAAATCGGACCGATAATAGTGCATTTCACAAAAGAGGGAAAGGCTGTACTATTTGAAATCATGGATGCCACTGAATTTTTAGCCAATGTAGCTCCAAATCAGCTCATCGAGTTAGAGCGTGCGAGACTCACTTTTCTCGCTAAGCCGGAACTAACTACTATAACGTTGTGAGAGGTCTAAAAATGCCCAATATATCTGAAGAGGTTGAAAAGCTCAAAATCTTAGCTACAAATAAACAGCATTATTATTGGGAGAGAGAGGAAGCTATCAGAGCTCTTGGTGATATTGGCAACAAGGAAGCTGCCCTTGCACTACTAGATATAGCAAATGATAGGGGACTATATTATTGGGAAAGAGAGCTCGCTCTTAGCAAAGCGAGAGAGATTTTATAGGGTGGGGAAAATGAAATATGTGCCTTGCCATTCCAGCGCTGATTAAGTCTATAGAAGATAAAGAGGCTGAGGCTGAGATCGGGGGCATCACCCGCCGCATCAGCCTTTGGCTCACCCCGGAAGCACAAGCAGGTGACTATGTGCTGGTCCATACCGGCTATGCGATAGATGTCTTGGATCAAGAAGAGGCTGAGGAAACCTTGAGGCTCATCGAAGAAATGGCGGCGCTGGGTGGGGAGGAAGGTTGAGATTTATTACCGAATTTCGTCGCTCTGACCTGGCCAAGGGGCTGATCACCCAAATTCGTCACCGGTCTCGTACCCCGGCACGTTTCATGGAGTTCTGCGGGGGCCATACGGTAACCATATTTAGATATGGCATCCGCCAGGTTTTACCCGCCACCATTGAAATGGTGTCCGGCCCCGGCTGCCCCATTTGTGTTACCGCAAACGCTGACCTGGACAAGGCAATTGCCTTTGCTCAAATTCCAGAGGTAATTATCGCCACCTTCGGCGATATGCTTAAAGTCCCCGGGAGCCACACCAGCCTGCAAGAACTCAAGGCTGACGGCGCCGATGTGCGTATGGTATATTCAACCTCAGACGCCCTCAAAATGGCGGAGGAGAATCCTACCAAGTCAGTGGTCTTCCTCGGCATCGGGTTTGAGACCACCGCCCCCACCGTAGCCGCCTCTATCCTTCAGGCAGCAGATAAGCGGATAAGCAACTATTATGTTCTTTCACTGCATAAGCTTTGCCCTCCGGTGATACGCGCCATTCTCGACGCCGGTGAGGTCAGACTTCACGGGCTGATATGCCCCGGACACGTAAGCACCATTATCGGCTCCCACCCTTGGGAGTTCATCGCCCGAGATTACGGCATCCCTTGCGTTGTCTCCGGTTTTGAACCACTGGATATCCTGCAATGCGTCGCTATGCTGGTGGCTCAGGTTGAAAAGGGACGCTCTGAGGTAGAGATCGCCTACCGAAGGGGGGTGCGCCCTGAGGGCAACCAGGAGGCGCTAAGACTTATGGAGCGGGTATTCGAGCCTGGCCCCGCCGCCTGGCGAGGGATCGGAGAGGTTCCCGATAGTGGCCTAAAGATTAGAACAGAGTATCAGCACTTTAATGCCGAGCTCGCTTTCGACATCAACCCAGGCCCGCCTTCCCAGCCCGAGGGATGTATCTGCGGCGACATCCTAAGAGGGGTAAAGACACCTGCTGATTGTCGACTATTCGGCAAAGCCTGCACTCCACAATATCCGGTAGGACCATGCATGGTCTCTTCCGAGGGCAGCTGCGCCGCATATTACAATTACGGGGAGGGGTTGTGATGAGGCAGGGTGAAAAAATCCTACTTACCCACGGCAGTGGGGGAAAGCTAGCCCACGAGCTAGTGGAGAAAAGCTTCGTTAAAGTTTTCGATAATCCTCTTCTAGATAAGTTGGACGACTCCGCCGTTATTGACTTCAGCGGCAGGCTGGCCTTCACCACCGATAGCTATGTGGTGAGCCCGATCTTCTTCCCCGGCGGAGATATTGGGAAGCTTGCCGTCTGCGGCACAGTCAATGACTTAGCCATGTGCGGCGCCAAACCGCTTTACTTAAGCCTTTCTTTCATCATCGAGGAGGGCCTCCCGAAAAGCGAGCTAAAGCAAATCGTAGAGTCTGTGCAGCGGGCAGCGCAGGAAGCAGGGGTGAAAATTGTTACCGGAGATACCAAGGTGGTGCATCGGGGCAGCGCCGATAAGCTCTTTATCAATACTGCTGGCATAGGCATAATACCGGATGGGGTTGATATCTCCGGAAGCAACGCAACGCCCGGAGATAAGGTGCTGTTGAGCGGACCCATCGGCGATCATGGCATAGCGGTGCTCAGCAAGCGGGAAGGGTTGAGCTTTTCCAC
>JAGMCC010000148.1 GCA_023129355.1 Dehalococcoidia bacterium
GAGAATCCTTATCGTTGACGACGATGAGAGCAGCCGCAGAAGCCTATCTCTTATACTGGGCAAGAATGGGTATGAGGTGGAGACGGCTGGGACAGGGCGAGAGGCGCTGGAGAAGGCACAACAGAGATTCTTCAACCTGGCGTTTCTGGAGATCAGATTGCCTGACGTAGAGGGGACAAAACTAATAGCGCCTTTAAAGGAAATACATCCCTGCTTGGCGGTGATCATGATTACCGGCTATGCCACTGTTGAAACCGCGGTGCAGGCCCTGACCAATGGGGCATCGGCTTACGTCACCAAGCCTTTGGACAATATGGATGAGGTGCTGGCCACCTTAGGGGGGCTACTGGAAAAGCAGCGCTTGATTGAGGAGAAGGAGCGGGCGGAGGAGGCACTGCGGGTGCAAAATGAATTACTAAAGCATACCTTAGATTCTCTCAATCACCCCTTCTATGTTATAGACGCCAATGATTATACGGTTAAAATGGCGAATTCGGCGGCGCAAGCGGGCGATTTAACGGAGAACACAACCTGTTACGCCCTTACTCACCATAGCGACAAACCTTGTAAAAGTGTAGAACATGGTTGTCCGCTTAAAGAAGTGAAGAAAAGTAAAAAACCTGCAGTTGTTGAGCATATTCATTACGACAAGGACGGTAATGCTAGAAACGTTGAAGTCCACTGCTACCCCATTTTTAATACTGAAGGAAATGTTATCCAGGCGTTAGAGTATTCCCTGGACATCACCGAGCGCAAGCAGGCGGAGGAAGCGCTGCGAGAGAGTGAGGACAAGTATCGTAAACTATTTGAATTGGGCTCTGATGCGCTCTTTCTGATTGAGGTTGAAACAGGTAGAATTCTTGATTTAAACGATACTGCACTAAAGATGTATGGGTACAGCCGAGAAGAAGCGCTCCAAATGAAAAACACCAATTTCTCAGCAGAACCTGCCCAGACTCGGCAAGCAACAGTAGAGCATGAGCAACAGATTCCTGTTCGTTATCACAAGAAAAAAGACGAAACAATTTTCCCCACCGATATTTCAGTTGCCTACTATACATGGCATGGAAGAGAAGTTTGTATAGCTGCAATTCGTGACATCACCGAGCGCAAGCGGGCGGAGGAGGCGCTGCGGGAGACGGAGGAGAAAATACGTAATTTGTTTGATTCTATCGCCGATGGCATAGGAGCTATCGACCTGAACGGTGTCTACACCGAGGTCAACCAAGGATTGCTGAAAATATATGGGTGTAGCTCCACCGATGAGGTCTTGGGGAAAAGCTATTTTACGTTTGTTGCTCCCCACGATATTGAGGGTATTATTGCCGAGATGCAGAAAACTATAGAGGCGGAGTCAATTACGCATGTAGAATACACCGGCCTTAGGGCAGATGGCTCTGAATTCCCCGCTGAAGCGGTCGGAGCGATGGTGAAGGAATCTTCCGGCAATGTGTCCGGCTTCATCGGAGTCATCAGGGACATCACCGAGCGCAAGCGGGCGGAGGAGGAGCTGCGGGAGAGCGAGGAGAAATATAGAGCACTATTCGATAGCGCGCTTGATGGTGTAGCTATTATCGATGCCGAAACGATGAAGATAGTGCTTGTCAATCAAACTGCCCTGAAAATGTATGGATTTGATTCTGCAGAGGATATGGCAGAGTTAAATATGCTCGACTACATTCACCCCGATGATAGAGAGCGAGGTCTTAGGATTATGGTAGAAGATATGTTTGAAAAAGACCTGCGTCGTGTAAACGAATTTAGGACAATTACCAAAGATGGTCAGGAGATGTGGCTAAGCGCTGTCGGCACAAAGATTGAATATCAGGGAAAACCAGCAGGTTTGGTTTCATTCATGGACATCACCGAGCGCAAGCGGGCGGAGGAGGAATTGATCCGTCTATCTAACGCGGTAAGGATGGCAAACGATAGCATCGTAATTAGTGATTTAGAGGTAAAAATAATTGAAGTAAATGAAGCTACCCTGAAAATGTACGGCACTGATGACGAAGGGGATTTAGTTGGGAAAAATGCTTATGACCTTTTCGCTCCTGAAGACCGGGATAAAGCGATTGCAAGTACGAAAGAGGTGCTGGAAAGGGGATACGTAGAAAATCGCGAGTACCACATCATAACCAAGGATGGCAGTACAGTTCTTGTGGCGATGAACGTAGCCATAATGAAAGACGTGGACGGCAAACCGACAGGATTTGTGGCCGTAAGTAGAGACATCACCGAGCGCAAGCGCATGGAGGAGAAGCTAATAGAGCTATCGATAACCGATGACCTGACCGGGCTATATAACCGCCGCCACTTCTACACAGTGCTTGAGACTGAGTTGAACCGCACGTGGCGCGACGGTAGCTCTTTCTCGCTTGTAATGCTCGACCTTGATGGGTTTAAAAAATACAATGACAGGTTCGGGCACGCCAGTGGCGATGCTGCCCTGAAAACCTTTGCCAACGCGCTCACTTCAACTCTGAGGAAGGCCGATACAGCTTTCCGCTACGGCGGTGATGAGTTCACCATCGTGCTCCCGGCAACGAAGGCTGACAGAGCCAGGAAGATCATCGAGCGTGTCAGATCGAAATGGCTTCAAATGCTCGAGTCGCAATTCACCAACCTGGAAACTCCCCTCGGGTTCAGTGCCGGTATCGCTCAATTCCCCGAGGATGCTGAAACGGCAGACAGCCTGGTATTCCTGGCCGACACTTCCCTCTACTTTGCTAAAAGGGAGGGAGGATCCAGGCCTATACTAGTATCTGATATAAGGACACCCTCTGCAGATACCATGAGCGTGGCAACATGGGACAACGTCTATACACTGGCGTCTGCGGTAGATGCTAGAGACCCGCATACATATGGTCACTCCGAGGCAATTGCCGCCGTATCAGAAATGATAGGCAAAGCTATCGGGCTATCAGAGAAGGAAATAGCTGACCTTTGGGCTGCGTCTCTCCTGCACGATATTGGTAAAGTGGATGTCCCTATCTCAATCTTAGCTAAGCGCACTGCACTGACAGAAGATGAATGGAGAATTATTAGGAAGCACCCCACTGAAGGGGTGAAGATAGTTGGCACTGCTAAGGAAATGGAAGCATTGATCCCCATGATCCGGCACCACCACGAGTGGTATGATGGCACAGGATACCCGGACGGTTTGAAGGGTGAAGAGATACCCCTTGGTGCCAGGATCATAAGCGTGGCTGATGCCTATATCAGCATGACCACGCAGTATTCTTATCGGGAAGCCATATCTAAGGAGGAGGCCATGGTGGAGCTCAGGCGATGTTCTGGTACCCAGTTTGACCCTGAGCTGGTTGAGGCGTTCTGCC
>JAGMCC010000149.1 GCA_023129355.1 Dehalococcoidia bacterium
GAGGGTGGCCTAGGGGTGGCAGCCGCCGAGATGGCCTTCGCTGGGGAGCTTGGCATGGTAATCCATCTGGCGAAGGTCCCGCTGGGCGATCCGACCTTTCGAAAAGTCCGAGACGATTTCATTCTCTTCTCTGAGTCGAATACCCGCTTTTTAGTGGAAGTATCACCTAAGGACAAGCACCAGTTCGAGACAATGATGGCCGGGATCGATTGCGCCGCCATCGGTGAGGTTATAAGCGATAGAAGGTTTGAGGTTTACGGCCTGAAAGGAGAGCGGGTGCTTTCCGCTCCACTTGCGGAACTCAAAGAGGCGTGGCAGAAGCCGCTCCGCTGGTAATATGTAATGGCTAGCATCAAGACACTAATGTTGCGCGCCCCGGGGACAAACTGTGACGGTGAAACTGCGTTTGCCCTCGAACAGGCCGGCTCACAGGTTGAGTCGGTACATATAAACGAGCTTCTCCACCGCACCAAACTCCTCTCCGACTACCAAATAATGGTCATCCCCGGTGGTTTTACCTACGGCGATGACATCTCAGGCGGTAAAATCCTGGCAAATGAACTAAGGCTGAAGCTAGGGGAGGAGATGCGGAAGTTGGTTGCTGACGGAAGGCTCATCCTGGGAATTTGCAACGGTTTTCAGGTCATGGTGAAAGCGGGGATTTTACCCGAATTATCACCGCAATTAACCCTGGCAAGCAATGATTCGGGCAGGTTTGAGTGCCGCTGGGTCTATCTCCGCGTCAATGAGACCAGCCCCTGCATATTCACCCGGGGTATAGACATGATGTATCTCCCGGTGGCCCATGGCGAGGGAAAGGTGGTGACCGAACCTGGAATACCAAACATCGCCCTACGCTACGCTGACGAGACGGGAAACACAAACGCCAGCTATCCCTATAATCCAAATGGTTCCGTAGATAATATAGCCGGCATATGTGATGCTTCGGGGCGTATTTTTGCCTTAATGCCACATCCGGAACGCTTTATCCGCTGGACCCAGCACCCGCGGTGGACACGGGAGCCCGCTAAAGAACGTGGGGATGGCTTCCGCATTTTTAAAAACGCGGTGGCGTGGGCCAAAACCATTTGATTGCATCCCAGGGAACTATTTACACTGTCGGCACCAGCACCCGCTCCGCGGAGGAGTTCATCGAGCTGCTCACCAGCCGCGGCGTGGCGGTCGCGGTCGACGTGAGGAGGTTCCCATCAAGCAGGTTGGAGCACTTCTACAAGGAAAACCTGTCCATATTATTGCACAAGGCTGGCATTGACTACGTCCATATGGGCGAAGAGCTGGGTGGCTACCGTCGCGGAGGTTACCAGGCCTTCACTACGACATCCCAGTTCAGTGAGGGCATATAAAAGCTCACCGAAATAGCCAGGGGAAGGATGGTAGCGATCGTTTGTGCCGAGCGCTTCCCCTGGCGTTGCCATCGCCGCTTTATCAGCGCCGAGCTGGAGAAACAGGGATGGCAGGTAAGCCATATAATCGACCAGGAAAGGGATTGGCTACCAAAGAAAAATTCTGGTAGTATATAGATATATAGAGTGCTGTCAGCGTGAGGAGGGCAAATTATGTTTGAGACAAGGATCACAGAAATGCTGGGAATCAAGTATCCGATTATCGGCGGGACCATGGCATCGATAAGCGACGCTGACTTTGTAGCCGCCATTTCCAATGCCGGGGGGATAGGTGTACTTGCCTCCATCATTTACCAAACTGAGGATGAGTTCGCAGCTGCCATCGACAGGATCCGGGAACTGAGCGATAGGCCCTTTGCGGTCAACCTCAATTTCTTTCCTGCCCAGTTTCCCGTCTCCCAGCAAGAATATACCGAGATCATGGTGGAAAAAGGGGTTAATATCGTGGAGACTTCCGGGCATATGGCGCCGCCAGAAGAATTATGTAGACGCTTCAAAGAGGCAGGGATGATATGGATTCACAAGTGTGTGGGGCTGCGCTATGCCCTTAAAGCACAGGGTTTGGGAGCCGATATTATAACAGTTGTCGGTTATGAAAACGGCGGGGCCACGGGCAAGCTCGATATCGGGACCCTGGTACTGGTTCCGACGATTGCCAACGGGGTTCAAGTTCCGGTCATCGGCGGCGGCGGTGTTTCCGACGGCCGTGGATTTGCCGCCGTTCTTGCCCTGGGGGCCGAGGGAGTAATCATGGGAACACGTCTCCTCGCCACACAGGAATGCCCAATCCATGAGAACCTAAAACAGGCGCTGGTCAGTGCCACTGAGCTCGATACCATGCTCATCATGAGATCGGTCGGCACCCACAGGGTTTGGAGTAATGCCGCCGCCACCAAGTGTGCCGAAATAGAGGCAACCGGTGCCAGTTTTGAAGAGATTCTCAAGATTGTTTCCGGGGATAATTCCCGAAGAGCTTTCTATGAAGGCGACCTGGACTGCGGAGTTGTCCCCTGCGGGCAAGGAATCGGCCAGGTGCATGACATCCCGACAGTAAGAGACCTATTCGATAGCATCATTGCCCAGGCCACTGAAGTGGTGACCGGTCTCACCAGAAGCTGAAGCGAACTTACCGATCGGAGAGAGGTTATCCGTTTTAGTCCAAGATAGATTGGATGTTTCAGACCATCGGAGCTTTACAATCCCTACCGTGGAATTCGCTATGACAGGGACAGGTACGAGTACTCTAGGAATTGAGCTTTGCTTGATCAGCAGCTTCTTCAATGGCCAATCATAAGCTCTCGACCAGCCAGTGGAGAGCATCTGTATAGGGAGGGATAAGTGGTGAGTTACCAGGACATCCGTTTTGAGGTCAGAGAAAGGGTAGCGATTATCGAGCTACATCGTCCCCAGCATCTCAATGCCTACAGTGGGAGGATGGGCGAGGAACTGGGTGACGCCTACCGAACCTGTGACGGTGACGATGCCATCCGGGCTGTCGTGGTCACCGGCGCCGGAAGGGCCTTCTGCGCTGGGGCAGACATGAGCATGGGTGAAGACACCTTTGCCAAACAGGAAAGAGAGACCTTCAGCGCCGCCGGCGTTGATCCACCGGCGTGGGAGGTACGCAAGCCGGTGATCGCAGCCATGAACGGACACGCAGTCGGAATCGGCCTGACACTGGCACTGCAGTGCGACATGCGAATCGTCGCCAACGAAGGCAAGTACGGTGTGCTTCAGGTTCGCCGGGGCGTGATGCCCGATGCCTATTCGCACTGGACGCTGCCCCGGCTCGTCGGCATGGAACGTGCTGCCGATCTCCTGCTTACAGGTCGTAAGGTTAGCGGTGCCGAGGCCGTAGAAATGGGAATCGCCAGTCGGGCTTTGCCTGCCCA
>JAGMCC010000015.1 GCA_023129355.1 Dehalococcoidia bacterium
TGAGGTCGCTATGCTATACTCCTGATGGCGATAGGAGGACAATATGCCTGAAGAGAAAGAGATCCCCGAAGTTTACTCCGACCAGTTCATGATTAGCGGAGGGCCCTATGGGGTGTTGATTAACCTCAATAGAAGCCCTAGTGAACCCGGCCCGGCGAAGGTGCCTGTAACAGTGGCGCGGGTGTGGATGAGCTACGAGCATGCCAAGATGGTGGCCTTCATGCTTTGCCGCCACATCAAAAAGATGGAGAGCGATGGAGGGATCTCGTTCCCTGTCCCCACAAAGGTCCTTTCCAGTCTCGGCATTGGGTTGGAAGATTGGGAGACATTCTGGAAGTCGCCCCCTGAATTTCGGGGATAAAGTAGAATGAGTGCAACCAATCGAATTGTGGCTGCGGTGGGTTACGCTGCGCTGTACCCACCCTACGGTCTGTTGCCGCTGTTGCGTGCATAATTAGAGTAAAAATTCCTTTGAGAAAGGGCGAAAGAGGCGAAAATGCCCCTAGACCTCAGCCAGGTGGCCGCCCAGATCGAAGGGCTGGCGGCGAAGCTCAAGTCGGAGGAGAAAGAGAGAGGGGAACGCCTGGAGCGCGCCCTCGAGCTCCTTCACGCCGCCGATGTCGCCTCCCTGAAGCGGAAGATCGCCTCAAGCAAGACCTCCTGGCTGGTTGCCGGGCTGGTCGATGGGCTGGCGCAGCACTATGAAGCGCCACCCTGCCCCTCAGCATTCACCGTCCTCGCCACCGATGGCTCCCATATCGATGTTGACCGCCACAGCTCGGTGAGATGCTATCTAATCAATATCGGCAGCGCAGTCCTCCATTACGGGGAAAACCCCGATGCCCTACTTTCCAGCGAGCCCGCTCTCTTCTTCGGCGATGACCTGGTGCTCACCGACCACGCTGGCAGGGAGGAGCTTATCGAGGGGGCGCTTTTGGGGGTGAAGAGGAGCGTCGAGGAGTGTCAGGCGCTGGCAAAAATCACCCAGGAGCTCCCCGGTGAGCGGCCGACCCTCGCTCTCATCGATGGCTCGCTGATCCTGTGGGGGCTGGCGGGGAGGGATTATGAGGAGGCCAAGAGCTACGTCAGGGAGGAGCTACTTGACCGGCAATACATGGGAGCCTTCGACATAATGAAGCGCCGCGTCGAGGGCGAAAATTTCGCCCTTGCCAGCTACATCAGCTTTCCCCGCAGCGCCGATGTGGTCAACGCCCTGCGAGTTGCCCTCTGCCCCCACGATACTGCCAACTGCGACCGCTACTGCGACAGGGGTCGGGAGAGGGACTGCGAGGGCATCGCCGGCATCCAGGACCGAGACCTTTTTGGCCCTGTTCTCGGCTATGGCGAGAGGTCGCCCAGATTTGTCAGCGGCTCCCGGTTCATGCAGAAGCACTATGGGGAGCACCAGATACACTTCTTCTATATTAAACTGGACGAAGAGGTGGCCAGGGTGGAGATTCCGCAGTGGGTGGCCGAAGATGAGGAGTCGGTAAATTTGGTTCATGCCCTGGTGCTCGACCAGTGCCGACGCGGTCATGGCTATCCGGTGGCGCTCATGGAGGCGCATGAGAAGGCGGTGGTCACCAATGCCGACCGCGAGCAGTTCTGGGGGCTGGTGGAGCTTTGCCTGGCGGAGGACCGCCTCAATATCAGGAGCTCAGGCAAGAGCCGCAGCAAGCGGCTGCGGTGGGTTTAGGAGGTAGATAGGGGGTTGGTATGGATGATTGGCAGACAATAGCCAATATAGCAATACTTCTCGCTGTTATTATTACAATTGGTGTGTTCATCTGGGAAGTTATAGCAAGTCGAAGAGAGCGCACCTTCTCTGTTTTTCTTAGATTGCTTGACTACTACGAGAAAATTATGAGTGAACGTAGGCGAAAATGGAAAACCATCAAAGAAACGGTAAAAGATAATGCGAAGATTGCAGAAGAAATCGGAGACAAAACAAGCACTTTGGATTATCTGCTGACAAGGGCGAAACAAGAAGAGCCCCTATACGCTATTGAACATGAGCTACTTGAACACGAAATCAGATCGTTAAGCCTTTTGAACGAACTATGTAAGTATGCATCTAAGGATGAACAAAAGGCATTAGTTCTAAGAGTTTCCTATTCGAGCGAGATCTCCTATTATCAAAATAGACTTAAAGATATCTTATTGATCCTAGATAAGGAAAAGCAATTAAGGCTATTTTCTATACCGCAATACGGTCATCTTCAGAAGTTTTCAATAGGCGGTTACTTTGGCTAAAAGGTTTGGCCTCGCGCCTCGCAAAGCGTGGAGAGGTGAGGAGCAAGCGGCTGAGGTGGGTATAGGATAGATCATGACTAACGTGGAATGGATCATAGCGGGCTGCTCGATTATAGGAGGACTTGGTACACTTTTTACTATGTGGCTGTTCAGAGATCGGCTATTATCTCCTTTGTACCGGATGTTGCGAAAATGGTGTGCCAAGCTAACGCAAAGACGCGGCCTGACAACGGTGACAATTCGTAAGGGCGATACAGTAAAAGTTAAACTAATTGACTATAAATTTCTGGCTGATTTGGGACCTTTGGGATCGTGGCAGGACCCCTACGTTCAATTATTAGAGTGGCACAGTGGCAGAGCATCTATGCCGGTGTCGGTAGGATTCAAGGCGATTCCGGCAGACTCTGAAGATTTAGTATTTAGGCATCTGGGTTACGAATCAGGTGAGGGAATGCTTATTCCGAATCGTGAAAATGAAAATTTGCGTGATGAATGCTGGAGCAAGAAATTTGTCAAAAACAGTCCGGCGTGGGCAACTTTAAAGAAACTCGTCGTGTTCGAGGTATTCACGGAGCGCTATCGAAATATTCCTCTGGAGGCCAAAGTCGTAGCAGTTGGTAAAGGTGCGTTCCTTGTTCTTACAAACAAGCAATATGACCAGGTTCTCGAACGGGAGTATGATGCTTGTGTCCTCTTGATGAATTTATTTCAAAATGAAGGTTTGGAGTGGCTTGAACGTCTTCAAAAGATGCCCCAAAGTGCAATTTTAGGTTACATAAAACAAAACTACAATCAATTACGCGCCTGGGTTCTTAGAACAGAGGGTGCAATCGATGCAAAAAGTGTGACTGAGGCAAGGCTGCAAAGAGTCATGATTTCTTTAATAGCTCCTCGTGCCCCTGCCAGACTGCTAAGGTGGTGGAACAGTTTGAGCAGTAATTTATAGGTTGGAGGGGTAACTAACATACGGTTTGCCATTCGCTTCGCGAAGTGCGGAGGTGGAAGGTGGTATGAGGACCAAGAAGGGGAGAATTTCATGGATTACAAGCAGATGACAGCGCCTTGTGGGTTGGACTGTTTCAATTGTCCAATGTGTCTGGCAAGGGAGAATGAAGAGCTGAGAACGGCGATTTCCAAGAATATGGGTATACCCTTTGAAAAAGCCTCCTGTAACGGATGTCGAAATGAAAATGGAACTATACCCTTCCTCAATATGACTGAACCGTGTAATGTCTATAAATGCATTGAGAAGAAAGGCATTGGTTTTTGCTGCGACTGTTCCGATTTTCCGTGTGACCATCTCCATCCATATGCGGATATGGCATCCCAGGTGCCGCATAATACCAAGGTTTTCAATTTGTGTTTGATAAAGAGGATGGGCTTGGAATCGTGGGCAGAAACCAAGGCGAAAAGCGTAAAGGATACATATTTCAAGGGGAAGTTTAAACTGTAAGAGTGCGTTTGCGTTTCGCTTGGTAAAACGCTGAGGCGTGAGGCGGTATGAAAATGGAGGAGAGTGATCAAATGGTCAAAAAGGATGATACTCTAAAATGGATTACAATCGATAGCAAAATTGTTAGTACAATCAAGTCGGCCATCAATGCTGCGCTGGCATATGAAAACAAAACCAAGGGGACGAGAAAGCTGGGCATTACAGGAGAAGTTGGTGAAGCCTTGGTCTGCAACAAACTTGGGCTTCGTCTGATGCTTGATACCCGTTCTGAAGGATTTGATGCCCTTGATAGTGATGGAAAACGAGTTGAAATTAAATCGCGCCGTAGTGAATCAATAGGTCTGCCGCGCGATGCTGGTAGAACTAGCAAGTTTTCAGAGCATCCTTTCGATTATGCGTTATTAGGACTCTTGAATCAAAATTACGAGCTCTGTGAGGTTTGGCGGGCGGAGTACAATCGCCTACTCCCAGTCATCGAGAAGCAGAAACGGAAAAATCCGAGTTTGGCATCGTTTAAAAGTGTAGCAAAAAAGATATTTCCGCCAGATTAGGCGTAAGGTAGAGCGGTTAAAATGAGCGAAAAAATGACTGAACACAGCATCGTCCCGGCTAGAGTCCCAGAAGATACCGAGGACTTCGCCAGGCTCTTTATCATATCTGGTCCGGAGTTTGTCCCCGCACTTTATGCGGGCACCCAGGATAAGGTCGCCGCAAACTGCTTTCGCCATAGACGAAATATTACCAGCTTTGAACATGCCCATTTCGTGAAGGTCAACGGGGAAAACGCCGGCGTGATCCTCGCCTACGATTGGATAGTGAACAAGAAGGAACAGGTTAAAACGACATTATTAATAGCTAGATACATGAAATCGAAATTCATCAAGCAATTGCGGCACCTGCAGTGGGCTGGCGAGGTCCTGGGCAAGATGGACGACGGCACATTCTATATCGCCAGCCTGGCCTTCTACCCCCAGTTCAGGAACCAGGGACTGGGTACAAGTCTTCTATTACATACTGAAGAAGCGGCCAGGAAGGCAGGGGCAACAAAACTTGAAGTGGATGCGGAAACGTATAATGAAGACGCTATTAGATTCTATAAGAGGTTTGGAATGAATACCGTGGGAGAGCCGCGGGGAACCGTGATAAATGGGCAGGAGTTCGAGTTTATCAGGCTTTCCAAGGATATACGAGGGGGTGATTAGATGGGTTGGTTTTTACTGGCGCTGGCGATTGTTCTTGAAGTGGCCGGCACTACCTGTATGAAGCTTTCCGGCGGCTTCAAGGAACTGGCACCATCCGTTCTGGTATTCGTTTTCTACGGTTTCTCTTTCACTGCTTTTATTTACGCCCTCAAAACAATCGATCTGAGCATTACTTATGCTATATGGGCTGGCCTAGGGCTGGCTTTAATAGCGGCGATCAGTATACTATACTTCAAGGAGCCGATGACCGTTCCGAGAATGATTTTCATAGGACTCATACTCATCGGTGTGATCGGCTTGAGCCTGAACGCAGTCAAAGGGTAAAGGGAGAGAACAGGTTTGTCTTCTAAGATCGGTGAAGTAATTGAAGCCTCGACCGGCGAGTTTACGGCGCAGTGCTATGAGCTGCACCGGCCTCCCCCGTTCGGCAGCCTGGTCAAGACCAGGGAGGGAGAGGTGGAGATATACGGCGTGGTATCAAGAGCTGAAACCACCAGCATCGAGCAGGGGCGACGCCCCATTGCCCGGGGGCGGGAGGAGAAAGAGGAGGAGGATATCTACCGCGCCAGCCCCCAACTGGAGAAGCTCCTGCGCACCGATTTTACCGCCCTGGTGGTGGGCCACCGGGAGGGTAGGGGAGGTAGGGAGAGCGAAAAGGGTGGGGGGAGCGGAGAGACCGAAAAGGGCGAAAAGCTGCATCATTACCTGCCACCGCGGCCAGCCCGAATCCACAGCTTTGTATACCTTTGCGACCGGGAGGAGGCTGTACAGTTCAGCCAATCGCTCGATTTTCTGAGCATTCTGGTCGGCGCCGGTGTACAAGCTGACGAGCTCATCGCCGCCTCGCTCCGCCATGTTGCTGCGGAGCAGCCGGACCCCCAGGATTTCCTGATCCGGTCAGGCAAAGAACTAGCGGTGCTCCTGGGCGGCGAGACAAATAGGCTGAATACCATCCTGAGGAGGATAAAGTGGTAAACGGGCTGAATATTAGTCTCGGGAGGACGAAAAAGTGGTAAACGGGCTGAATATTCGCCTAGGGAGGACGAAAAAGTGATGGAGGAGAGGAGGTTGGGAATCGTTGTCTCAGGCTCGCTGGCCAGGGGTGTTGAGGTCAGGCTCGATGGCGCTGTCTCGGTTGAAGACATTGCCGTTGGTCGCTATGTAACCATTGAGGGGGAAAAAAGGCGCTTTTTCGGCATGATCACCGATGTCACCCTGGACGCCATCGACCAGAGGCTTATGACCACGCCCCCTGATGTCTCCGACCCCTTCATCGCCGAGGTTCTCTCCGGGACGAGCACCTTCGGCAGGCTCCATATCCTGCCCTCGCTCACCATCGGGGGCGATGCCCTGAGCCTCCTTGAGGGTCCCCAGCAGGTGAAGACCGTGCCCACCCACTTCTCCGTGGTACACGAGGCCAGCGAGCAGGATGTGGAGCGGGTATTCGGGCAGGTGGAGGAAAAGCAATTCTATATCGGCACCCCGCTCGACATGGAGACCAGGGTACGTCTCAACCCGGGAGAGCTGGTGAAGCGCTCCAACGGTATCTTCGGCAAGAGCGGCACCGGGAAGACCTTTCTGGCACGGCTCATCCTCATCGGCATATTACAGGAGGAGGCGGCGGTCAACCTGGTCTTCGATATGCACAGCGAGTATGGCTGGGAGGGCACCAGCGAGGAGGGGCGGAAGGTGAAGGCGCTAAAGCAGCTCTTCCCCTCCAAGGTGGCGGTTTTTACCCTCGATGAGGAGGGTGCCCGAAGGCGCAAGGTCTCCACCGACTTCGTGGTGGAGATCGGCTACGATGAGATCGAGCCTGAGGACATCGCCATGCTCAGGGAGACCCTTGGCCTCACAGATGCCGCGGTGCAGGCTACCTATCGCCTCGCACGCAGGTTCGGGGAGCGAAAGTGGCTGGAGAGCTTCCTTGCCATGGAGAGCAGGGAAGAGATGAATGAACTGGCGCAAAGCCTGCAGGAGCATGAGGCGACCATGGCGGCACTTCATCGTCGCCTGGATAGCTTGAGGAGGCTTCGCTTCCTTGTGCCCCAGGCCAGAGATAATGCCATTCAGCGCATCCTGGAGTACCTCGACCGGGGGATGAATGTAGTCCTGGAGTTTGGCCGTTACACCGACATCGTTGCCTATATGCTGGTGGCCAACCTCCTCACCCGGCGCATTCACGCCCAGTATCGGGAGCGGATGGAGCGGGCGATGGGTGAGGACATCGCCTCGCCACGACCCCTAGTCATCACCATCGAGGAGGCGCACAAGTTCCTCAGCCATGAGCTTGCAGGGCAGACCATCTTCGGCACCATTGCCCGCGAGATGAGGAAGTACAATGTCACCCTGCTGGTAATCGACCAGCGCCCCAGCGGCATCGATGAGGAGGTGATGAGCCAGATCGGCACCAAGATAACCTGCCTGCTGGATAATGAGCGGGACATCGATAGCGTGCTCACCGGGGTATCGGGAAAGAGCGAGCTCAAGGCGGTGCTGGCGAAGCTGGATACCAAGCAGCAGACGCTTATCTTCGGCCATGCCGTCCCCATGCCGGTGGTGGTGCGGACCAGGGAATACGGCTCGCCCCAGTCCTATAAGGAGCTTGGCTTTCGGGAGGCGCTGGAGCTAAAGAAGCAGGCGGAGGAGGACAAGGATTTGTGGGGATAAGGGATATGGCCATAACTAAAGAAGGGGCACAGCAAAAAGTAAAGGTTCTAATGGCAAAATACAATAGCCTAGACGCCCGTGCCATTAAGAGGTATGACGAGGCTAACACTCGTAAGGATTTCATAATGCCCTTTTTTGAAGGTCTGGGCTGGGATACCCGCAACCGTGAGGAGGTTTGCGAGGAAGCCCGCGTCTCGAGGCAACGCGTAGACTATTCCTTTCGGCTGAAGGGCGCTACTAAGTTCTTTGTCGAAGCCAAAGCACTCAAGGTTGACCTAGATGACGCAAAGTGGGCACAACAGGTAATAGACTATGCCTACCATAAGGGCGTTACTTGGGCTGTCCTCACTGACTTCGAGGGCCTTAAGGTATTCAACGCTGAGTGGCACGAGGACAATATTGCAAAGAATCTGCTCTTTGAGATCCCCTGTCAGGAGTATGAGGAACGCTTTGATCAGCTCTGGTTCTTGTCCAAAGAAGCCATGCAAGAAGACCTCCTGGACAAAGAGGCAGCGAAGTGGGGCAGAAAGAGGAGCAGGACACCTGTTGGCGAGCAGCTATTCAAAGACCTCGTGGAATGGCGCGGGGTTCTGCATAAATACCTGTCAAAGTATAACAAGGAGCGCCGCGGTTATGAGATAGACGAAGCCGTACAGCGAATCCTCGACCGCCTTATCTTCATCCGCACCTGTGAGGATAGGGGACTCGAAGACCACACCCTCTGGCCATTATTGCAAGAGCCTGAGCACCTGCTTAGCCAGTTGCGAAACGTATGCACTGACTTCAACAACAGCTACGATAGCCGACTCTTCTTGCCTCATCTAGCCGACGAGCTAGACTGTGAGGCGACGCCCTTTTTGGAAGTAATAGAGAGGCTTTATACATCGAGGGATGGAGTTATTCGCTATGACTTCAATGCCATCGATGCCGATGTCCTTGGTGGAATCTATGAGCAGTATTTGGGGCATCTACTAAAGAGGGCAGGAGAGGAAGTAGAGGTTATCTCCGAGCGGGGCAAGCGCAAAGCCCACGGAATTTACTATACCCCTAAGTTTGTGGTGCGCTACATTGTAGAGAACACCCTGGGGAGGGCGCTTGACGGCAAATCGCTCAATGAGGCGAAGAAAATCAGAATCCTTGACCCCGCTTGCGGTTCGGGTTCCTTCTTGGTGGAGGCGCTGGACTATCTGGAGAGGCACTGGCGGCGGCAGGGCTGGGTTCCGGAGGGTGGAGAGCAGGCAGATTTCTTTGATTATCTTACCCGTGTCCAATTCCTTATTGAAAACCTGTACGGCGTAGATGTGGATGCTCAGGCAGTTGAGATAGCCCAGCTTAACCTCATGCTCAAGAGCGCGTACCAAAGGTCACTCCTTCCCGACCTGAAAGACAATATACGTCAAGGCAACTCCCTAATCTCAGGCACGGAGGCGGAACTGCGCCGCTACTTTGGCGACAAATGGGAGGATAAACATCGCTTCAACTGGGAGGAGCAGTTTGACAAGATAAAGCCTGAGGGCAGGTTCGATGTAATCATCGGGAATCCACCATATGTGCGCATACAATCTCTGCCGCGAGAAGATGCCGATTACTATCGCGACCGTTTTGAATCAGCCTTTGGCTCCTTTGACATCTACGTTCTTTTCCTAGAAAAAGCGGTTGAATTGCTGAAGCCCGGTGGGCGTTTGGGTTTCATTGCCTCAGGCAAATTCCTAAAGGCGGAATATGGCAAAAGAATACAACAAGTGCTGCATGAAAGCTGCACAGTTGAGAATATCGTTGACCTCTCGGCGCAACAAGTTTTTGCAGATTCCACCACTTATCCCGCAATCATAGTGATCAGAAAAGGGAAAGGCGACGAGCCATTGAGCTACACTCTAGTGCCAGGGAATTTACTCATTTCTGGCACTACAAAGCAGGTAGATCTAGCAGCACTGCCCACTGTTAAAGCTGCTCAAGAGGCTGTGGTCAAAGGGGTGTGGCCGCCAGTTTCGGCGGTGGGTGATAGCTTATTAGAAAAACTTTCCGCCGTGTCAGTGCAATTGAGAGACCTAGCTGATAGGGTGTTCGTGGGCTTACAGACTAGCGCTGATAACATATACATCCTAGAGAAGCGCGGTGAGCCAAAGGAGGGGTTGATCAAAGTCTACTCCCGCGCTTTGGGGCAGGAGTGGGAGCTGGAATCAGCTCTACTAAAGCCTCTGCTCAGCGGTAAAGATGTAGACCGCTATGGTTATCCATTGCCCGACCGGTTGATTCTATTTCCATATAAGGTTGTAGAGGATAAGGCGGAGCTAATACCGCCAACTGAATTTGCCTCAGCCTATCCCAAATGTTGGGAGTACCTTCTCCAAAACAGAGCAGCACTTGAAGATAGAGAAGGTGGGAAGATGCGTCATGAAAGGTGGTATGCTTTCGGGCGAACCCAGAACCTCGCTCTTCACGATCGCCGCAAGATGGCGATACCAAGGCTGGTTAAAAGGCTTGCCGCTGTCTATGACCAAACTGGAAATTTCTATCTGGATAATGTTGATGTAGGTGGCCTTATCTTAAAAGAGGAGAGTGACGCGCATTATTCATATGTTCTCGGTCTGCTAAACAGCCCGTTGCTAAACCTCTATTTTCGGCGCATAAGCGTGCCCTTCAGGGGCGGCTTCTACTCAGCCAACCGCCAATTCCTAGAACCCTTGCCCATCCGCCGCATTGACTTCAAAAATCCTGAGGAAAAGAAGATGCATGATAAGCTGGTGGCATTGGTGGAAAGAATGCTGGAGCTAAACAAGCGCCTTGCTCCCATCCGCAACACCCCTTGCAATGAGCGGGATGAGATTATGCGTGAAATAGAGCGCACCGACCGCAAGATAGATAACCTGGTGTATGACCTATATGGGCTGACTGATGAGGAACGGCAAATTGTGGAGGAACAGACTAAAGAAGGAGGCACATAAATGTCAACGCGAGGAATAATAAAAATAGTGGTCTTTGGTGCACTGCTTGCAGGTGCCGGCGGCTTTTTGGGGCTGGTCCTGAGATGGGCCGGTGACGGGTGGGAGCACCTTATCCCCCCTACATGGGATGCCTTATACCTGGGTATCTGGTTCCTGGGGGCGCTGGTAGCCGTGGCGGTGACTGGCGGGCTTGTCGCCGTGCTCCTTCGTCCTTTATGGGTGGCAGCTATCGCCTTTGCCGTCTCTGCCCTGGCGATGTTCCTCGCCTGGGAGATATCGTTGGCCGGCTTCATCGTGGCAGTGATTTACCTCCTGGTGGGATTACTCTATTTGTTAGGCGTGCGACGGGAGATCGAGAACCGCATCAGGTTTTCCGTGTGGCATATGATGCGTCCCCAGCTCATCCTGCTCGTGATGCTCACTGCGATAGCATGTGCCAGCCTCTATTTTGGATATGCCGCCGAGATCGAGAGGGAGGGCTTCTCTATCCCTGAAGGGACCGTAGACTGGGTTGTGGAGACAGCGGATGAGCATATCATCGATAGGATATTGCCCGATGAGGCAACCACTGAGGAGAGGCAGGATGCCCTGGACGAATTAAGAGACTTCCTGGAGGGCGATGTGGAGAGCGATATTAAGCCCTACGAAGGCTACATACCGGTGGGGCTCGCGGCTATTGTTTTCGGGATTCTAACTCCAGCAGCACTCCTCATTTCCTGGATACCGCTCTTAATCCTATCGCTGGCCTTTTTACTCCTGACCCGTTTCGGGGCGGTGAAAAAGGTAGCCAAAGCAGTCGAGGTAATCAGGCTGAGCATTGAATAGAGGATCGGGCGTGCCTGTCGACAGCAACCTGAAGCGCTATCCGCTGGTCCAGGAGGTCTCCACCTCCTTAGAAGCCCCTGAAGCCTTCGAGCTTTTGAAGGATCGGCCCTTCTGCTTCTTCCTGGATAGCGGGATGGACCCCGAGACGCTGGGACGTTACTCCTTCATGGGGAGTGACCCTTTTCTTATCCTGAAAAGCCGCGGTAAAGAGATCGCCCTTTTTTACGGCGATCGGCAGGAAACGGTGATCGGCAACCCTTTTGATTTACTGCAGCAGATGCTCGAAAAATATTACCTCGACCCTTTCCCTTTCCCCATCCCTCTCATCGGCGGGGCCGTTGGCTACCTCAGCTATGACCTGGGTCACTTCATCGAGCGCCTGCCGGCAACCGCCATCGATGACCTGAAGCTACCCGAGTGCTATATAGCCTTCTACGATGCCATCATCGCCTTCGACCACCTGGAGGGGAGGACTTACATTTCTGCCACCGGGTTCCCCGAGATGGAGGAGGCGAGCAGGAGGAGTAAAGCCCAAGAGCGTATCGATGAATTGCGGGCTATGTTAGCAGAAACACCATGTCCTGAAGAGCCCCCACATTCTGGAGTGGTCCTCAGTTCGAAAAGTGCGAAAATACGCGCCAACTTCACCCATGAGGAATATGTTAAGGCGGTGGCTACCGCCAGGGAATACATCGCCAGCGGCGACATCTTTCAGGTCAACCTATCCCAGCGCTTTGACGTGGACTTGCCCATCGCTCCCTATGAGCTCTACAGGAGGCTGCGCCTCATCAATCCCGCCCCCTTCGCCTGCTACCTCAACTTTGACGATGTCACCGTGGCCAGTGCCTCCCCGGAGAGATTCCTCCGCCTTGAGGGGGACCTGGTGGGGACGCGCCCCATGAAGGGGACTCGCCCTAGGGGAAAATCGGCGGAGGAGGATGACGCCCTCGCCAGGGAGCTGCTGCAGAGCGTTAAGGACCGCGCCGAGAATGTGATGATCGTTGACCTGGAGAGGAATGACCTGGGGAGGGTTTGTAAGTATGGAACAGTAAGGGTGAGAGAGCTCTGGACCCTGGAGAGATATGCTACCGTATTTCAACTCACCTCCACGGTGGAAGGGAGACTCCGCGAGGGCAAGAACCGAATCGACCTGCTGAAGGCGACCTTCCCTGGGGGCTCGATCAGCGGTGCCCCTAAGGTGCGCGCTATGGAGATCATCGATGAGCTGGAGCCCACCAGGAGGGGCGTTTATACCGGCTCCTTGGGCTACCTGAGCTTCGATGGCGGGATGGACCTCAACATCGTGATCCGCACCTTCCTCATCAAGGGCGGGAAAGCATATTTTCAGGTTGGAGGTGGCATAGTTTACGACTCTGAACCTGAGGATGAGTATCAGGAGACCCTGGACAAGGCCAGGGCCCTGGTCGAGGCGCTGGAATTCTCGCCCTTTACGGAGGCAAAGAAATACTAGCCACGGTTTTTTGTATGAGGCTCATGGAACGAAGTAGATATGAGAGAGTTGCCAGAACGGAGGGGAAGTGATACTAGTCATCGATAACTATGACTCCTTCGTATATAACCTGGCTCAGTATATCGGCGAGCTGGGTAGGGAACCTGTCGTGTATCGCAATGACCAGATTACCCTGGAGGAGATCGAGGCGCTGGCACCCTCTCACATCGTGATCTCCCCGGGGCCGGGCACCCCTCGGGATGCCGGGATCTCCAACGATGTGGTGCGCCATTTTGCTGGCAAGGTGCCAATTTTGGGGGTCTGCCTGGGGCATCAATGCATCGGATATGTCTATGGTGGGTTGATCGTGCGCACGGTGCCCATGCACGGCAAGACCTCCCTGATTCACCACGATGGCGAGATCATTTACCAAGGTCTCACCAACCCCTTCGAGGCGGGGCGCTATCACTCGCTGGCGATCGAGCGGGGATCCTTGCCACATTACCTCAAGGTCTCGGCGGTGACCGAGGACGGGGTGATTATGGGGGTGCGCCATAAGAGGTTCGTGGTGGAGGGGGTCCAGTTTCACCCCG